>DATLAJ010000150.1 GCA_035527515.1 bacterium | reverse complement strand
GCCGTTTATGAGCGGGATGCTTCCGTCTGGGACGATGATGCCGACTGTGTTGGTGCTCATATACGAGTTCCCAGAGGACTTCGCGACTGGGCAATACACCTGGATGACGGCGATATTCGAGCAGGGCACTTTCAACATGATAACCGACATCTCGAGCGCCTCGTTCACATTCATGTAGCCGCAAAGCCGCGGCCAGTTTCAGGCTGCACGTTGTGCTTTCGTAGGGGCGATTCACGAATCGCCCTGGTCTATTCCGATCGGGTACCGTATGGCGAAGGGCGGTTCGTGAACCGCCCCTACATGGCTGCGCTGTGGGCACCTATGGGAGCGGAGACACTTCGTGCGCCGTTAGTCTTGACAGAGGGGGGTCTTTATTGTTATCTATGCGTATATGGGAAAGAGGAGTAGGAAGCATAAGCGGAACGTTCCGGCGATGTCTTTTGGGTCGGGAAGCCGGTATGGTTTTGGTCACGTGCTATTGGTGAACGCCATCGCGTGGGCGGTGCTTCTGTTGATCCCGTTTATCGTGGGCAAGTTATTTACAGGGCACGGGGCGGACATTTATCCGTTTTATGCGGTGTTGGGTCTCTGCTTCACGGTGGGATCGCTCCTTGATTGCTCGCTGGACAGGATTTGAGAAGATGGTTTTGAGGTAGGTTAAGAATATGGAAGAAGACAGGCGTGGTGGGACGGTAGTTGAGCTCGTGCCCATGGGTGTCAGAAAGATTGGGTCAGAGTATGATTTCACAGTGCTGACCGCTGGCCGGGCGCTGCAAATACAGTCGGGCTTGCTGCCGTTTTCTCGTGGTGGTGGCAAGAGTTGTATTGAGATTGCGATAGAGGAGATACTCGAGGGCAAGGTCGGGATTAAACCTAAAGATGATAAGCCGTCGCTTGCCTGAGAGATCGGTGTTTGGAGGGATCAGATGTCCGGGCACTCAAAATGGAGCACCATAAAGCGTAAGAAGGGGAAAGAGGACGCCAAGCGTGGCAACCTCTTTACCAAGCTGATCAAGGAAATCACAGTCGCGGCGAGGCAAGGTGGCGGCGACCCAGAAAGCAATCCGCGGCTCCGCAGTGCCGTTGTGTCTGCTAGAGCGGCAAACATGCCACACGACAACATTGAGCGAGCCATCAAGAAAGGGACTGGCGAGCTTCCGGGCGTGTCCTATGAGGACGTGAGTTACGAGGGATATGGCCCGGGTGGCGTTGCGATCTTCATCGAGTGCCTCACCGACAACAAGAACCGAACGGTTTCTGAGATTCGGTATATTTTATCGAAGAACGGCGGGAGAATGGCAGACGTCGGGAGCGTTTTATGGATTTTCGACAAGAAGGGCCTTGTAGTCATCGAGGAGAAGAACGTTGATAACGAGGACCGGCTGATGGATGCGGCGGTTTCGGCGGGTGCTGACGATGTGACGAACGATGATGGTGTTTTTGAGATCGTGGCTGCGCCGGAGCGGCTAGCTGATTTGCAGGAGGTGCTTGCCGCGGAGGGTTTTGAGATACAGTCTGCGGAGGTAACGATGGTTCCCAAGAGCACGGTGAAGCTCGAGGGGAAGGATGCGGTGCAGATGCTTCGGCTGATGGACCGGCTCGAGCAGAGCGATGATGTTCAGAACCTTTTTGCCAACTTTGATATCGATCCTGCGGTTATGGAGGAAGTCGGCTGAAGGTCCTAGGCGTTGACCCCAGCTGCAGGTCAACGGGCTACGGCATAGTCGAGCAGGGCGAGGGTGGCGAGCTTTGCGCGGTCAAATACGGGGCAATCCCGGTCCCTCAGAAGCACTCCTTGCCGCAGACACTTAGCGTCATTCATTCCGAGATAGTGTCCCTCATATCTGAGTTTCTGCCCAATATCGTCTCGATGGAGGCGGTATTCTACGCTCAGAACGTTCGCACTGCGTTCAAGCTGGGGGCAGTGCGTGGCGTTGTGATGCTTGCTGCCCAGAGCGCTGGCCTGCCGGTCGTGGAGCACTCTGCGACCGAGATCAAGCTCGCCGTTACGGGTTATGGGAGGGCGAGCAAGGAATCAGTTCAGAAGATGGTCAAGATCGCCCTCGCCCTTACGGAAACGCCATATCCTGACGACGCGTCCGATGCGCTGGCCGCGGCGATATGCCACCTAAACACCGAAAAACTGCGGGCGCAGGTTAAGGCCTCTTATGAGGCGCAGACCGCAAGTCGTAGATGATTGATTACATATCCGGCAAGATCGTCGAGAAATCCCCTGAGCGCGTTGTGCTCGAGGTTGGCGGCGTGGGGCTCAAGGTTCAGATATCCTTTACGACCTATCAGCAGTTGGGCCAGGTTGGCTCAAGTGTGAAGCTTCTCACTCATCTTCACTTCCGGGAGCCGACGTTTGAGCTGTTCGGTTTCGCGACGTCCGCCGAGCGCGATATATTTCGACTTCTTATCCAAGTCTCCGGCGTCGGCGTCAAGGTCGCCAGAACAATCCTGTCGGGCATTGAGCCCCGTGATGTCCGGCGGGCAATTCTGGAGGGCGATATACCTCGACTTGCGTCCGCCCCGGGAATCGGGCCCAAGACTGCTGAGCGCATCGTCGTCTTCCTACGGGATAAGGCCACTCGAATAGCTATTCCAGCGGAGCCAGGGGCCCCCTCGGCCGAAGGGATTGAGAGGGACGCGGTGGCCGCCCTCGAGTCGCTCGGTATCCCACCCAATACATCCCGAGCTGTCGTCCGCAAGCTTGTCGAGCAAAGAGGGCAATCTGTGCCGCTTGAGGAGCTTGTCAAGGTGGCCCTCAAGGCCCTGTTCTAGCCCGGACGCTTCTGTCGTACGCTGTCTATCCTCTCCGGTCACAGCTTGGACATCTCGAGGCGGGGCCTAACGAGCCTCCAGACCACTGCCTCGTTCATCGTCTCCATCGACATCCGCGATCTTTAGCGGCTCGCTTCTTCTATAACGGATGTCGCATCTCCATCTATGGATATAGACATTCTGAGCTCTGGGTCTCTCATAGGTCTGACTGGTGACCAACTTGTCTCCAGAGCAATGGCTCTAGAACGAGATGAGGTCCTGGTCAAGCACAACCATCTCGTCCCGGCGCGGGCCGGTGGACACCAAAGCGATACCCACGCCCATCTCCTCCTCAATCCGCTCAAGGTATGACATGGCATTTGAGGGAAGCTGCGCTACGTCCGTCAGGCCCCTCGTGGATTGTCTCCACCCAGGAAGACGCACATATACCGGCCTGCACTCCGCCAGAACGTCTATCTCCGGCGGAAACTCCGTCAACCGCTCGCCTCCGTGTTCGTAGCCGATGCAAACTGGTATCTCATCGAGAACGTCTAAGACATCTAGCTTGGTCACTACGATCGAGGCGATGCCGTTGATCCGAGCCGCATACCGAAGCGCAACCAGATCGAGCCATCCGCAGCGACGAGGCCGACCGGTAGTCGCCCCAAACTCCTTGCCCCGCTCGCCAAGCAGCTTACCCGCATCAGCAGAGTCTTCGGTGGGAAACGGTCCCGCCCCTACTCTTGTGCAGTAGGCCTTTAGGACCCCTACGACCTTGTCGATCTTAGTGGGCGGAACTCCCGAGCCAATACACGCCCCGCCGCTCACAGGGTGCGAGCTCGTGACGAATGGGTAGGTCCCGTGCTCGATGTCCAATAAGGTTCCCTGAGCACCCTCGAACAGGATTTTTTTGCCACGGTCGATATAGTCAGCAAGGGCCTTTGACGTGTCCGCGACGAAGGGCCTAATCCGCTCACTCAACGGCCTCAGCTGCTGCACAAGCGCATTCGCATCAAAGCGTTCGCTCAGGCCGCCTCGTTCGAGGATGAGGTTCTTCTCCTTCGTATTGCGACGGAGCTTATCAAGCAAAAGCTGTTCGCGGAAAAGGTCTGCCACCATGACGCCCGACCTCGCTACCTTGTCAACGATCGTAGGCCCAACGCCTCGGAGGGTTGTCTCGAGCGCTTGCTTGCCTCGAAGGGATTCGTCCAGCCTCTCCAGCGCCTTGTGATAAGGGAGGGTAACGTGGCAGCGGGAGCTCACCAGAAGGTGGTCGCCTATCTCAAGGCCTCGCGACCTCAGATCGTCGATCTCCACGAAAAGCTGCTCAACGTCAACCACAACGCCGTTGGCGATTACGCTGATTTTATCAGGGTGAAGAACGCCCACAGGCAAGAGGTGGAAAACATACTTCTCGTCGCCGACTACAACGGTATGGCCAGCGTTCGCTCCTCCAGAGTAACGAACGACTACGTCTGACTGGGCGGCAAAGACATCAACAATCGTCGCCTTCCCCTCATCCCCCCACTGCAAGCCCACAAGCACTAATGTGGTCATGAGCCGGCCCGGTCGCGCTCCTCCGAGCGACGCGCTATCCTGTCATAAATGCCGTCGTAGATGGAGACTATCGTGAATCCGCTGCCAACAACGACCAATAGAAAAGGCACTACCGGCACACTGTCGATAGCGAAGTAGGTTATCACCCCGATAACTAAGAGAAGGCCCCAAACAATCAAGTTGACCAGAATGTAATCACCGAGTGAATACCTCAAAGCAGTCGCCTCGTCCATCCCTGAGGTTGAAGCATTATTAAACATGTCCACTCCGTAAGCATGCTTGACCACTCAACGGTTCCCGCCTCCATAAGTCCGTCCGCCATCAGTGTCCGGCATTTCATCCATAACGGCGACCATAAAAGCCCTCCACATTAAATCCATCAATGCCCTCCACCAACGCTGCCTCCCCCGACAGAATAGCTCTGCGCAAAAACCTTGAGCATTGAACCACCCTGGCCGCCTAAGTCAAGAGCTGTCTTGGAGGAGGAGTTTTCGTAATGGTGCCCGGGCCTGCTCAACTGACGGCGTTCTTCCGGCATCCCCGAAGGGGATTAACGTGGGTAGCCGTAGGCGTTAGCCTACGGAATCGGAACGCATCCCCACCTCCCCAGATCGGCCCTGATGGGGCCGCACAACAGTCCCTTCACACCAGAAACCTTCGTCATAAAACGGCAGATTGTGCAACCCTTTCAGGGTTGTTTTTCTTTTTCTTCGCTGGCCGTGATCCGTAGGCTGACGCCTACGGCTACCCTATAGTCAGTCAAGCGTTTTCTTCACTCGGTTATGGGATGTTTCACTGACGGTGTGGTGTTGCCCTGTTGCAGCAACAGGGCGATTTCGAGGCCTTTCAGGGCGGGAGTATGCCCCGGCTCCGGTAAGCTCCAATTTCAGTCGATGCCGTCCGGAATTAGAGCCACATAGCCGATAAACCAGCTATTCTGCGCTCAAGATTGGGGAAACTCCTGATCAAATGGTCTGCCAAAGAACCAGATGTGCTTGGCCGTTATCTGCGACCCGATGCCATTCCGAACACGCTGCAAAGGCTATGAGCTTCTGATCCGATCGTGCCTAAGCCCTATTAACCCCGCTCGCTTGGAGGCCTTCGGCAGTTCCCCTCGATGTGTCCGAGCAGGCGGTCGATGACCTCCTTGATTGTGAGGTCAGTTGTATCGATCTCAATGGCGTCTTCGGCCTTAACAAGCGGCGAGTGCTTTCGCGTCATGTCATTCAGGTCCCGAAGGCGGAGCTCCTCCTGGACTTCAGACAGTGTTTTGTGGATGCCCATGCGCTCGTAGTCCTTGAGCCGGCGCCTCCCTCTCTCCTCGAGAGAGGCAGTGATGAAGAACTTGCACTCGGCATCCTTGAGGACAACAGTGCCGATGTCCCGGCCCTCGAGCACGACGCCGCCGGCCCTGGCCATCGCCTGTTGCCGGGCGACGAGTTCTTTGCGAACAGGCAATAAGCTGGAGACGCTTGATGCCGCCTGGGCAACGTCCGGCTCACCGATCCGCTCCGTAACATCCCGGCCGTTCAGGATGAGGCGTTGATTGGAGGCGGGACCTGCGAAATCGATTGCAACCCCCGGCAGTATTGCTTCCACGCCCGGCTCGTCGAGAGGGTCAATACCTTTCTCGAGCGCCATAAGCCCGACCGCGCGGTACATGGCGCCGGTATTGATGAGTTTGTATTCGAGCTGCACAGCTAGCATCTTGGCCACGGTGCTTTTGCCGCTCGCACATGGCCCGTCAATGGCGATTTTCAGACGTTTCATAACAATACCTCTTTACGGAGACCAGCTTGGCTCGGTGCAGTTGCCGAGGACAGACACAGTTTCTGTCAGCCCACTCCCATCGCGGTTAATCATGTACAGGGAGCTGAACGAGCCGCCCTTCTTGGCGCTGAAGGCTAGTTTCTCTCCATCAGGCGACCAGGCTGGAGACTCACAATCTGAAAGCCCTTCTGCAAGCGCACAAGTGCCCTCCCCGTCGGGCCCGATCAGCCGAAGCTGGAAAGCATTGTCCAACAGCGACATATACGCTATGAGGCTTCCGTCAGGCGACCAGGCTGGACATTCGTTGTGCCTGCCCTCAAAGGTCAGCCTCCTGAGCCCGCTACCATCGATGCTCATCACGTATATCTGCGGTCGTCCCGTCCTGTCCGACATGAACGCAATCGAGCGGCCGTTGTGAGCGAACGTTGGCGAGGTCTCTATCGACTTCGAGTACGTCAGCCTTGTCAGCTTCTCTGAAACCACGTCAAGCACGTAGATGTCACTATTGCCGGACTTGCTGATGGCAACCGCAATGCGCTTCCCATCAAGCGACCATACAGGTGACGCAACAGCCCCATCGCAGTCCAGCACCTCATCAACCCGTCCTGACACCACGTCCAGCATCGAGAGCTTCGAGCCGCTATCCTCGAAGCTTATGAAGGCAATCCTGTCTCCTCTAGGCGAATAGGCAGGAGAGAGAACAATGCTCGACAGACTCGTCCATTGCCGCATGTCG
>DATLAJ010000149.1 GCA_035527515.1 bacterium | reverse complement strand
TCCGACGCCAAAAGAACGGCAACATGCGGCTCTCGAAACGCTCTTTGGCATCGCGCACTCGAGGACGCCGAACCATTATCGTCCCACAACTCGACGGAACGCTCCGAGGCGAACCCGAGCCGTTGCTGCTCCGGCGGCACTGTTGATATAATCACGCCACCTAATCCAATTGCGACACCTTTTGGGGTGAACTCTGGTTCAATCTCGTATTCCAAGCTTCGCTAGAGATGCCTCGATCCTATCAGCAGTCCTGCTCTGACCCAGAATTGGGATGAACTGTCCCAGCCGAGGCCCCTGCCGCTGATTCAATATCAGTGCGTAAAGAATCTGGAACATCCTGGGCTGCGGGATTGCAGGCTCCCTTGCGAGGTTGAACACCGTGGTCTGAATCTCCTCCCCCGTGAACTCACCAGACCTCAGGTAGTCCACAAATGACCTGACCGCTTGCAGCTCAATACCTGACAGCTCAACTTCATAAGCGCGCTGAGTGGCAAGGATATCGTCAGCGAACTTGATTGCCTTTTGGACGAGCTCGTCAACAAGTCCTGAACCAACAGACTGGACATCATAACCCGAATCCTCTACACGCGACTGCTCGGCGAGTTTAAGGGCGTATCTCTTGACCACATCAGGGCTCCGTTCACCAAGTGCGGCAACGAGGTTGCAGAGCGTCGCGAAATCCATCCTCCCAGGGTCTGAATCTGGCGGCGACAGCAGCGTCAGAATCTCGTAGGGGTGGCGCTTGTCGGGCTGCCCGAACTCATCTCGCCTCCTGTAGTAATCGGCGGACATCTCAAACGCCTCGTTCACATAGCTCGGCATGCGTGATATGTCGAGCCGCTTGGCCTGCTTTGGCTTCTTGTATAGCATCAGGTGCAGTGAATCTCGTGTGCCGTACTTGAGCCAGAGCGTAGGGTCTATCGCGAAGCCTTTCGATTTCGAGATTTTCTTGCCATCAGCGTCCAGAAACAGCTCATAGACCATCGTTAGAATCGGCGGCCTCCCGAACACCCTGTTCATGATGCGCTTGCCCAGCGAGGCCGATTCAATCAGGTCCTTGCCGTGGATCTCGTAATCCACGTTCAGAGCGAACCACCTGGCGGGCCAATCGATGCGCCAGGGGAGCTTGCCAGCCCCGTTAAGGTAGGAAGTCGTGCCGTGGTGCCCGCATCCGCGGACTGTCCCGAACTCACAGTCGCAAACGTAATCGACGGTCTCGCTATCGACGTTGAACGAGACCACACGCGTCGTGTAGAGCTTGCCGCAACTCTCGCATTTCGCAAAGAAGGGGAACCATCTCGCGCCGATCTCATCGGACAACATCGGAACGACCAGCCTCTTGAGCGCCTCAACGTTATTCATAACCGTCTCGATCGCATTGTTGAACGTGCCACGGGCATACTCCTCGGACGACAAATGGTATTCGCACTTGGCGCCCGCGTCATTGACCATCTCTAGCAGCAGCTTGTGCATGTGCTTGGAGAAGCTCTCGCAGCACTCGAATGGGTCTGGTATCTCGCACACGGGGCGCCCCAGATAGTCCGAAACCCACGCAGGAAAGCCCTCTGGGACCTTTCTGAGCCCGTCCAGATCGTCCAGGAAGGAGATTATGCGGGGCCTGTATCCCAGGTCCTTCATGGCCAGCGCCACGAAGTTGGTCCTGACGATCTCACCGTAAGTCCCGATGTGAGGAGGCCCCGAAGGCCCGAACCCCGTCTCGAGAACTACGTCTTTTCTGCCGCCAAGCTGGCCGATGACTCGCCTCGCCTCGCGATACGGCCAGAGCATTTGTGCGCACATAACCTACACCAGTCAGAGATTCTTCAGTGTTTAGTTGTTAAGTAGGTAATGTTACGGTCGATGCGGTCTCATTTGCAAGGGGTGGGTTGACGAAGAGGTCCGGAGTCACCGAAAAACGCGTCAGGTCAGAAAAGGGGGAAACGCATTGCCTCTGGAGGGAGACATGCTACTTTGCTGAGAATGCCTTGCTTGGGCATTTTGCCCTGGTAGCCCTTAGGTCTATCTCGAGTAGGTGGCTATCTGAGCATAGAAGGCAGGCCATTTGCTACCTCCTGGTAGGCCTTGATCGCCAGCTTCGTCTGCAACATAGACCCAGCAATGCCGTTGCTCGTCTCGGGGGTCAGGATCGATTTCTTTGCGGTCTTCGAGATGTGGACCGTGTCCTCATCAGGTTCGCTCTTCGGTCGGCGTTCATCTCTCTGGACTGTCGCACTTCGGTCGATCTTACGCAGTCTGTCGCCATATACCCTATGGATATATTGCAAGGAAACAGTCATGCCTTCCTCCTTCTCAACAGCAACAACTAGTCTGCAACATCTGCATGTCCACACAACCTCGAGTTATTCTTATCGTAACTTTCCGCTTGATCTTTAGCTGTCAATTGTCTAGTTTTGAGCCCTCGCAAGAGGCCGTGTCTTTCCTCTTGCCGGTGCGCCACTTGAGGCCTTTGAATACTTAATTCTGGTGGATCATTGCTTGGTCTAGCTTACAGCTTGGCAGCACAGCTGCAGCTTACTGACTCCCGAGGATTTCGGCTTCCCAAAGCAGACGCATTCGAGTCGCAATGGCGAGATTTCCGTCTGGAGCTTGAGAATGGACTGGATTACGAGACGATTCTCAATTCGGATGATGTACTCCCTCGCCTGTTTCTGTTGGCTGCTCTATCCTGTAACCCCTCGTTGTGTCCGGTGAACGATCTAAGCTCCAACCTCGAAGAGCACATCATCACCAGACTGTCTGAAGCGCTTTTTGGACAAGGCGCCCCAGCGCCGGTCTGTTTGATCCGATTTCGGATGGACGACGCGTGGGATTACCTCTGCGAGCCGGCGTCCCTAGACGCCGTCCTGGGCGGCGCTTGGCTCTTGAGGGGGGCAATGTCCCTGGACCAGCCGCTCGGACAGCTCAGCAAGCACTGCCATCTGCGAGCCTCGCCCGACGAATCGCTGCTCGTCGCTGCGCGACTTATCGATGATTGCCTCTTGGTGAACACGTGCACGCAGGGGCTAGTGATAGCACCCTCGGGGGCGGCTCCGGCCATGTGCGACGCGATTTCGAGGTTCGTAGCCGTGGCGACGTTGTCATCGTCGGTTTGGTGCAAGAGTATTGAGACCTATCCCATCGAGATAGCCTTCGGGTATCGAGCGAGGGAGAGATGGTTCGGCGATTTTGTGTCCGACGTCGAGCAACATGGCACCGAGGGCCTAGGTATGTTAGGCTTCGAGGTCCGACCGGGCATGGCGCAGGACCAGAATGCGTTATGGAGGGCGTTCGCCAAGAGGAAACAGTTTACGGAACTTGTCAACTTCGCCATGCTTGATCGCCTTTTAGAGCGGCCGGTTGCCCCAGTTCAGAACCGGTACGAGGCGTTCGGCCTGCTGGCACACTGCACAGAGTGCTATGCTCGTCCCGCGAGCTTTAGCCTGTCGGAGGACCGTCGCTTGTGCGAGCCGTGTAACTGGAAGGTCTCTGTTGGCACGAAGCTCGTCGAAAACGCAGAGAGGCTCGATGGCCGGTCCTTTTTGAGCAGCCCGGACAGCCTCGCCGCGGTTTTTGTAGGCTGTGATCCATTCTCTGTGTTTGCCGAGCCATCTTCCGCCCTGGCAGCCATACGCGCCGCACGAGAGCAGCAGAAAGCCGTCGAGGAAGCCTTAAAGGAGGTCGAAAAGTCGCTCTCGAACTCCTGCATCATAAATAGACTCTCTCCGTCTGAGGCGCTGCTAATTGTCAGGAGGGATTATTCTGGCCGATGCCTTGAGATGCTCCGCAATGCTCTCACCCGGCAGCTGGCAGCCGCCGGGACAGGCGGGAGCGCGAATATACGCATGGCCGCTTCCGCAGAGCGGCTCCAGGCGCCTGTTGGCATCCTTGTCCGTGACGCAGTGGCAAGCGCGCTCTCGGGCGACAGCGAGAAGGTTTTGACATGAGCAACAGGGCTCTCATTGAGATTGCACTAACCGTGCGGTTTACGTCTGCCGCTTCGCTTCCATCTTTAGGAATGGGGCATGGAAGGGATCTTCCCTACATATCAGGCTCCACGCTCAAAGGCGCCATAAAGCGCGCCGCGGAGAAGCTTCTGGACCTCAAGGGGATCGCGCACTGCTCTCAAGATGAGAGACTTGAGACGTGCGAGACCAAGCCCTGCCCTATTTGCTCCATTTTTGGCCAGCGTCATGCTCCCGGCAAAGTGGTTTTCGAGGGAGGGACGTTGCTGAGAGAGGCAAACAGCGCCGAAGGAGCGGTGCCGTGGGAGAGGCGTGGCCGGCGTTTTGAGGGTTCAGAACAAGCCGGCTCTCGCCCCGGTGGCGCCACCCGGACGTTCGGGCCGTTCGCATTTGAGGCGAGGCTCGTCGCGCTGCATCCGCTCTCTCCTGATGAGGAGCAGCTCTTGGTTTCGGCAGTGAGGACGGTCCGGACGCTGGGCGGTGGCAAGGCCCAGGGCATGGGCTTCTGCTCACTCGAGGTTAAGATGCGAGAAGCGGGTGAGGCCAAGATGCCTTCCACGGCTGAGGCTCTCGACGGGGATGGCAATGAGGTTGGCATAATCCTCGTCAGCGAAGGGCCGCTGTGCGTGGCTAGGTCACCCGCAGGAAAATGGTATCGACAGACCCTCGACTATCTGCCGGGCCCGGTCGTGAAGGCAGCTTTTTACGAGCAGGTGAAGAGGCTTGAGAACCTGGGCGCCATCGAACCGGAGATGGCAAACGCGTTTGTTGCCCCCTCGGTCTCATTCTCCGACTGTCTGCCGCTCGGCCACAGCGATTCGGTGTCCTTACCCGACAAGAGCTCACCGCTTAAGCCTCTTCTTGTTCTGCCATATTCAGCGATCTGGCCCCGCTCAGAGCCGAACAACGGGGATGAGGTCGGGGACAATCCGCCGGACATGCTTATTCGGGATTTCGTTCTTCGCGAATGTTACGCGAACGGATTGTTTTACGTCGTTCGGCAAGATTCTGACAAGCGAGTTTACGATGCGTTCCGGGATGGCCGGGCGCGCGTCCTCTTCAATGGCAAGCTCGTCTCTGTTAGAAGTGATGTTGCCTCATTCTGCCCAGTGGGAGGGAGTGAGAGAAGAGCCGTTGTGGGAAGCCGTTACACCGTTTTCTTTTTGCATCCCGGAGTCGTGTTCGCCGGGAGCATTAGTAAGCTGCGGCCGATGGCGCAGGAGGCTCTCAAGAGGCTGGCGGCGGAGAAGTTCAGCGTCGGTGCATTGCGCAGCCGGGGTCTTGGTCGGCTCTCATTGAGGCTCGCGGCGCCTCCGGCAAAGGCCAACGTCCGTGAGGCCGTTCTGCGGTTCAATGCAGCGATTATGGCGGAGCTCTTGAGATGGGGAAGACTCTGGGACGGGGCGAGATCGATAGGCGAGGAGATCGAGAGAAAAGGCCGGCTGTTCTTCTCGATCTTGTTTCTGTCTGACCTCGTGCTTCCAAGGTGGTCATTCTGGGAAAGCGGCGACGGGACGGTTCTGGAAAAGCAGTTGTCCGAGGCCGGCATCTTTGCCAAAGAGGTCTTGTCGTATCTGAGGTTTGGTTCAATAGGTGGTTGGAACGCGGCCTGTCAGGCCCCTCGCGGGCTAATGCGTACGATTCAGCGTGGGAGCGTCTGCCTGTTTGAGAGCAGAGCCAGTGGCGCAGCGAAGGAGGAGCTTTGCCGGAAGCTCGAGGCTGCCCAAGACACTGGTCTGGGCCTGCGCACGAGCGACGGTTTCGGCGGGATCGCCGTCTGTAACGACTTTCATACGATTGGATACACCGAGTCGTGATGGACACTGGGTTCCTTCTCTTGAGCGCGGTTGATCGTTTCAAAGGCAGCCTGCAGAGGTTGGCTGAGGCTGTTGCTGAGGAAAGCATTGCCTCCGGAGGGGTCCATTTTTTCAGGAGAGCAGTTCAGGAGCTTTGGCTTTATGCCAGACAGGCCAGCTCCGTCGATGCGGTGATGATGCACTTGACGTCTTCCATAGGCCGCTCTCCCCCTGAGAGGCGATGGCGTCAGCGCGATGTTGGCCAGAAGATTCTCAATGGTCTCAATTCGGAGGTGAGACAAGTATCAGAGCAGATAGCAATCGCCGCCGAGGTCAGTTGGGGTCCTGCAATCTGGCTCATCGCGGCCCAGACGTACTTGTCATATTTGTGCCAATCCCATAGTTTTGATGTAGTAGAAACATCAGGTCCCGAAGGTCCGGAACCAACTGAGGACGAGAGCGATGGTGCAAGTGGATCATAAGTGGATACAGGGCAGTCTTGCCGGGAAGCTGCGGCTTGTCTCTGGATTGCATGTGGGCGGACATCCCAAGTCAGCTGACGGCGTGGTCGTTACTCCATTTGTTCGAGACGAGAGCGGACGGCCTTTCGTGCCGGGCTCGACGTTGAAAGGCGCGCTTCGCTCCCAGGCACAAACGGCCATCAAGAGCGTCGTTGATGGCACAAACGGTGTGATATGGGCCTGCGACTTTCCAGATTCGCTCGAGGATAGCTCTCTTTCGTTCTGCCTTCGCAACGGCCGCGCCTCGAGACCATGCACTGTTTGTGGCCTATTTGGCTCAACTGCCAATCCCGCCCGGGTCGTGGCCCGTGACCTCGACCTTCTCAGTGAATGGTCGGAGTCGCTTGTGCAGCGCCGTTCGACATTGGGCGTCTCCAGAACACTGGGGCGGGGCGTTATGGGCAGCGAGCGGCGAATTGAATTGGCGCCCCCGGGGCTTGTATTTGGCTTTCAGATTCTGGTGTCGGCGCCGCTGGATTGGGAGCTCGGACTGCTTTTTTGGGTTATCGAGAGGCTAGGCGAGGGCTTCGGACTGCTGGGGGGAGGACGGAGACTCGGCCTCGGCCACGTGCAGATGGAAGTCTCTGAGGTCGCTATACAGCGCTTGGGCGAGGGTTTCAGCATCGAGACCGACACCTATACCGCGCGGCCTGCGGCCCCAGCACGGGGTGAGACCGAACCGACCGAGGAACAAGAACTCATAGGTATTCCCAAGCCGAGCACAGAGGACATGGGCGCAGTTTTATACTACTGCCTGAAGTTGATGGAGATGCGAGCCATGCAGGCCGATGCTGGCGAGATAGGTAAGCTGCTCTCCTCTGAGTTCGGGCTCAGCAAGCGACGGCGCAATGAGCTCGGCCTCCCGGAGAAAGTCTCAGAGCTCCTTGATCAAATGGTGGGGGACAAGAAGCTCCAGAAAAACTACCTCGGGCACTACAGCATATCAGCCGACTACGTTCAGCAGCCAGTCTCTCGGCCAAAAGAAGAGGGTGAGCTCGTGAGGCGCCACGATTTGGATGATTTCCGGACGAAGTGTAAGGCTGTGTTGCATCGAGTTTTATTCGAGGGTGCAGAGGTGGCGGACGGTGCATAGCAGGCTTTGCAACAGGGCGGTTTTGGACTTGAGCATTAAGCCCCAGGGGCCGCTGCTCGTCCGAGCGGGGCACTCGGCTTCTGAAGTTTCGCTCCCAATAGAACACAACGTTCAGACACCTCACGGCGCCTCACCTAGCGCTCCTTACATCCCGGGCTCCTCACTTAAGGGCGTGATGCGCAACCACTTCGAGCGCGTTGCTAGGTCGTGTGGGCTGCCGGTCTGTGACCCGTTTTCGGCCTCATCCTGCGCACGACGTGCCCTGGCCAACAGGTCTGCCCAGGTAAGCGATGCGAAGCTCTATTCAGAAGTTCTTTGCGCGGCGTGCAAGGTGTTCGGATGCGAGGCTGCGGCGGGCCGATTCAGCGCGAGCGACGCAATGCCGTCTGAAGACAACCCGCCAAAGCGCCAACTGAGGGCGACGCTGCCGGTCGACCGATTCCTTGGTAGCGGTCGGTCGGCGACAGTAAAGGACTTTGAGCCGGTCGTGGGCGGGGAGTTCAGGACGCGGATCGTGCTCGAGAACTTCGAGCTGTGGCATCTTGCCATGATAGGCATTGTGCTCATGGATGTGGATGATGGGCGTGTGCAGATAGGTGGTCTTCGCTCCAAGGGGTATGGGCTTGTGTCAGTTGGGCTTGATGGGTGTGAGTTCTTCTTTGCCAAGCCTGACCTCCCGACCAACGGAGTTTATGGAATCGGCAGCCTGGTCGGCGACCGCCAGCGCAGAGAGTTCGGCTATATGAGCGATGATTGGCTTCTGCTACGACTGCCCCAGATGTCAGAGCCCGAACCCGATGCAAGCGCTCGCCCCTCAGTGCAATATGACGTTGTCTCCGATCTTTTCGGTCTCAAATACGTCTTGAGCTCGCATGAAGCGATCAAGTTGCTCCTTTCGATGCTGACCAAGAACCTTCTGGATTACGTATCTCGCCATCGGACAGGCGAAAGGGCTGACGATGAGACACCGGGGTAAGTCATAAGATGCCTGGATACGGGCTGTGCAAGACCCTGGTTGGGGACGAGTTCTACCGCAAAGTGTTCGAACTGGAGCAGGCGTTTTGCATTCAGGAGCGGCTCGACCGGGCGGACCTCTCCGAAGGCACGCCATCGGACCTCTTGAAGCGAGGCCGGGTGTTCAACAACGAGGTCGAGCTGCGGTGGGATAACGGCCATTTCGCTATGTTATGGGAAGCAGAAAGCGCGGACAACATACCGTCTGGCACTTCTGTTTTCCATTGTGATGATAGGCCATTTCCGCTACTGTTGTGGCCTGGCAGAGCACCGGACGCTCCTTATCCGCACGGCGCCACCCAGATTATCGCCATCAAATACACCAAGAACGGCGTTTTGCAGTTCATAAGATTCACGGGGGTCAAGTGAGTTCGCACGGACAGAACTCGAGGCGATGGTCGCAGTTGCCGAGGGACCCTAAGGGCTATGATTTTGTGTGGATTCCTTTTGGCAAGACCGTAACGCCGGTGTCCCACGTCTGCAAACTCGCCGCATCCGGATTTGCGTTCTCGGGCAAGATGGAGATCGAGATCAAGACGCTGTCACCTCTGCACATATCGGACGGCACGCTAAGGCTCTCCGAGGAACTCGGCTTCAAGAAGGGATTCGTCGTCAAATCGATCCTGTGCCCCGAAAGCCCGATAATCCCTGGAACCACTCTCAAAGGTGTGGCCAGAACTTACTACGAGGCGATCACCAAGAGCTGCGTGAGCCAATTCCTCAGGCGGATGAAAGCACGATATGTCGAAGACGATAGAGGCGCCTCGAGTCTGCCGCAGGAGCTTGTCAGGCAGATAGTCGCGGCTGGTGGCGAGAAGCGGGGCATGGCGGAGGTCGCGATTCTCCCCGAGTGCTTCGAGCGAATCGAGAGATGTCCCCCGGTGAGAAAGAGGTCCTCCAGGCTTTGTCCAGCTTGCCTCCTGTTCGGGACTAAGGGCTTTGTAGGGAGAGTTGTGTTTTCAGATGCCAGGCTCGTCAGTTCGCCCCAAAAGGGAGAGTTCCTGTATGTTCTGCCCAGCGGCGCACCTCACCTGCATAAAATTGGGCAAGTGAGCGTTGCGCCGGGCACGAGAAGCGCAAAGCTCTTGGTAGAGAAGCTAAAGGGCCGGAAGGTCTATAATGCCAAATACGAGCCTAACACCCCGTCTCAGGAGGCGGAACTGTGGGACTACGTCCCTTCGGGCGCCGTCTTCTCGGCGCAGATAGTCTTTCATGACGTTTCGCTGGCTGAGATGGGCGGCCTCTTCGGGTGTCTCGGGATTGACCGCAAGATGGCGCTTAGTATTGGGGGAGGGAAGTCGTCGGGGCTCGGCAAGATAAGCATCTCTTCAGGGGAGCTCTTAGCCTTTCCATCGGGTCTCATGCAGTGGAGCTCCTTTGAGCAGCGAAGGCCCATGGATGACAGACGCGGCTTTATCAAGCAGTGTAAGGCGTCGTTCATTCGGTCTGTATTTGCTTACCCTAAATCTTATGAGATGCTCAAGAAAATATGTGCAGTGTAAAGGCCAAGCTATTCGACGAAGTCCAGCCACAGAGGCGGGCCGAGGTTGTGAAGGCAGTCGCCATGCGACTCGCCAGCGCCAGGGTTGGTCCGGACGAGTTGGCTGGGACGATTCGGTATGTGCATTGGACGAGGGATGTTAAATGCGCAAGGGAGGTCTTGAGGCGTTTCTCGCGGGGCAGGAGATACTTCGGTCGCAGCTTGTCATTGAAACGTCAGCAGGCAGCGATCGAGAGGGAGTTTTTTGCTATACTCTCAGTTTGCAGGGATGTTGATGACTTGATGGTGCTGGGCATGCAGGTCGCTCAACTTATCCCGTATTATGCCCAGCAGAGCGAAAAGGATATAGCAATGGAGAAAGTCCGATGAGCGTGGTAATACCTCTGCCAGACATCAGTTATGCCGGTGGGCTTGACCTGAAGAGCGCCATTTACGAGCGCTCTAGCGTGAGGCGCTTTACGAGCCGGCAAATTGCGCTCGGCGCTGTGGCAGACCTCCTATGGTCAGCGCAGGGACATATACGCACGGGGAAGCGGGCTGTGCCTTCAGCCGGCGCGACCTATCCCCTTCAGATGCTACTTGCTGTGGCTGACAATGGTGTCGAGGGACTGTCGTCTGGGCTTTATCAGTATAACCACCATTACGATGTTGACAGGCACAGCCTGCAGCTCCTCCACGACCAATCAGTCATGGGCGAGGTGGCCGAGGCATGTTTTGGCCAGACCTGCGTTAAGGAGGCGATGGCCCTAATCGCAGTTGTCAGCGACAACTCCAGAACTGCCAAGCGATACGGCGAGCGTGCTGAGAGGTACGTCGCGATGGAAGCGGGCCACGTTGGCCAGAACGTATCGCTCATGGCCCTCTCGCTCGGACTCGGCGCTGTCATGGTCGGCGCATTCAAGGACGACGAGGTTGCCCGAGCGCTCCGCCTCCAGGACGGTCTCAGGCCCTACTATGTTATTCCGGTTGGCCACCCTTACTCCGAATAGGTCGCCCCAATTGTCCTCTTGGGGATTGCGGACTGCGAATTGAAAGTCGTGCTTCCTTTGTGGTTTCGCTAATCTTCGTGGTTCTTCGTGTCCTTCGTGGATTCCTCGTTCCGGCCTGGCAACGAGATCGAGCGCCTGGTCTATGAGCTCTACGGCCTGACAGAGAAGAAGGCTATTGCCGATTCAGCGGGTTGTATGTTATGCTTCGCGCTCGGAAAAGGCGCTGCCAACGATCATGGGAGGAGTCGCGGGATGTCGTACAAGGTGAGTATTGTGATCGAGAAGGATGAGCACGGATACTATGCATACTGCCCAGAACTCGACGGATGCCAGTCCCAGGGAGACAGTCTGGACGAGATTGTCCACAACATACGGGAAGCCGTCGCGCTTTACGTAGAGACGTTGTCGGAGGAGGAGAGGAAGGACCTGTTGAGCAAGGAGATATTGACGACGTCCGTCGAGGTTACTGTTGCCTAGACTGCCTCGAGTCACTGCTCGAAAGGCCGAGCAGCTGCTGCTGAGGAACGGTTTTCGGTTTCTCCAAAGCAGAGGAAGTCATCGCATCTATATGAAGGGAAAGAGGAGGATCGTTGTCCCGTTTCATTCAGGGAAGACCCTTCACCCCAAGATCATCAAGCGGATCCTTGGGGTCCTAGACCTAAGTACCACGTGAGCTGAACCTGAGTAGGCTCTCAGCCTTCGGCAGCCCCCGCAAGTTTTCCTGGTTGTGAATTGTGCTCTGTTTACGTCGAGGCATGACGCTCTTCGGCCTTTCACGGTCGGCTGGTGGAGGGTGGGGCGGATGCTTTCGTTGCACAGGCGGCTTTCTGAGGTGCGGACAAACGACGAGACTGCGAATTGAAAGTCGTGCTTCCTTTGTGGTTTCGCGAATCTTCGTGGTTCTTCGTGTCCTTCGTGGATTCCTCGTTCCGGCAGACGGGGATTCGCGGCCGGCCTCTCAAGGCCACTCTGGGTACTTCACCTCAGCAAGGAAGAGGCCGCGGGCTGGCGGAAGATTCCAGGGCCGTGCCGAGCTATCAACGGCGCTCGGAGACTCAGCAATCCTACGGACGATCGCAGGGGCGAGTCGGCCCTTACCGACCTCAAGGAGTAGTCCGACCATGTGCCGCACCATATTGTGCAGGAAAGCATTCGCCCTGAAGATGAGATGCACCCAGGGACCGTCCATCACCAGGCTCGCCTCCATCACTGTCCGCACGGTCGTGTCCCCCTTCCAGTCGCTTGAGCAAAACACTGCAAAGTCGTGCCGGCCGACGAAGCCGCCTATCGCCTCTTCGACTAGTCCGGCGTCGAACCGGTGGCAGACGTGATAGCAATATCGCAATGAATAGACGGGCGGTGGGGCCTCCGAGCAATGAAGCACATAGCAGTAAGTTCTGGACGAGGCGCTGAAACGGGCGTGGAAGGTATCGGGCACTTTTCTCGCCTCAAGCACGACGACCCCATGCTGCGTCAGGCGGTTGTTCAGGATCCGAGGCAGCCTTTCAGGTGGGATGAGGGTGTCTGCGTCGAAATGGGCGACCTGCCTCAAAGCGTGGACGCCAGCGTCGGTTCTGCCCTGTCCGAAAAGCCTCAGGCCGGGCGCCGAGAGAACCTCTCTGAGGTGCCGCTCCAGCAGGTCCTGCACGGTGCCGCCCTCGGGCTGGCTCTGCCAGCCACGAAGATCGGTGCCGTCGTACGCCAAGTCAATCCTTATGCGCACGGGTCAAACCCTGGGGGAGTTCGTTCAAAGCAGAATGCCCACCACAGAGACACAGAGAGAAGAATCTAGCCAGTGATAAAACTGGCATTAAGTTTTTATGGTTCTCAGTTCCCTTCATTTGTGTTCATTCGCTCCCACTCGTGGCACCGCATTCTGGGTGGTTGTTCCCTTCTTGGCGGCGAGCTTCGCCAAAAGTGAATGGTCGGGGTTGACGAAGACTGTTTGAAAACTCATGTAGATGACCTTGCCTGGAACAGTGCCTTTCGGCTTTTTCACCTGCGAGCGAGGAGTGTAATCGACTGGGACATGCTGCGAGTTTCTCGCCTTGCTGTGCAGTGCTGCGATGATCGCTGCCTCCTCGATCGTGCGTTTGGGTATCGGCGAGCTGCGGTTGGCACGCCAGACGATGACATGCGAGCCCGGAATCCCTTGGGCATGAACAAAAAGGTCGAACGGCCGGGCCGTCTTCAGCGTGAGGAGGTCGTTTTCTCTGTTGTTTCGCCCAACTAGTATCTCGAACCCCTCTGACGAGACGAATCGCCTGAACTGCTGCCGCTCTTCCTTAGGCAATGGCCTTGCCACTCCACTGACGACCTCATCGTGTTTTCGGCGTGTGATCATGCCCACGCGCAGTAGCTCATCGGCAATTTCCTGCAAGCACAAAATGCCCTCGCAGCCCTCGATTTGCAGCAGCAGCCCCTCGAAATAGGCGATCTCATCGCGGGCGCTTGAGACCAGATTCGCGCTGTGAGCGAGCCGCCGTTTCGCTTTCTTGGCCTTCTTGAACGACACATCAACATTTGCCCAGGGTGAAAGCGAAGCGTTGAGCTCGATTGTTACGGCGCACTGCTCATTCGAGAAGACGTCCTGCACCTCGATGCTGGCCATACCTTTTTGGGCTCTTTGGACATTCATTTTCAGAAGCTCGCCCTTCTGAAACAGGCGAGCCACATCTTCCTTATCGACCGCCTCAGCCTCGATCTTCGAAAGCCTCCGTTTGGCTTTTGCGAGCCTGGATTTCACCATCTGAAGAAGAAGCCGACCCATCTTCACAAGCGCTGTTGCCTGCTCCACGTCCCTGAAAAAGGCCTCAGCTGCATCGGCCATTGACTCAAACCGCTCCACCTCCCAACCGTGCTTCTGGATGAGCGGAAACGGGCAGAGCAGCGATTTGGTTGTCTGAAACGCGACGCCGTCCGCACGAGGCGCGGAGTTAGTTAGGCCGTCGGATGCCTCCCTCATGATGCACGGCTCGAACTGTTCGCCGCTGATTTTCGCCATGATCGACAGGAATGCGTCCGCTGCCGAAGCAAGAGCGTCCTTGCCGTGGGATGACTCCTCAGCTCTGGCCTTGATCTCACGGGCGATTGTCGGCGAGACCCCAGCGAACTGCGAGAGGATGCGCTTTTCAAGCCGCGTGTCTGGGTCATTCTCAAGAGCTCTCGTGACCTCGTCCTTGGTTGCGGCGAGGGGGTTGGCGCCCTGGGATGCTGGAGGGGCTGTGTATTCGGTCCCGGGCAGAACAGGCCTCGTCCGGGACATCGCCTCGGTAACGTGCTTGCCGGCCGCGATGATCTCCCGCGATTGCCTATCAACTAGGACCAGGTTGCTGTTCTTGCCCATGAGCTCAGCTATCAGCGTGAACTCGAGCGGATTGCCCTTCAGGTCGAGGTTCACTAGCTCAAAAGTTACGACGCGCTCGAGCGACTTCATCAATATGCTTGTGATCTTGGCGCCCAGGATGTGCCGCGAGAGTGTTCCCACAAATGGGCTTCGCCCTATCTTTTGCGGCTTTATGCGTGTTGGGTAGAGCCTGAACAACGAGGCGTCCCAGGAGATGATGAGGAACAGCACGCTGATGCCCCTTTTCCTGATTGTGATAAAGATGCTTTTGGAGTCGCAGAGCTCGACCGAGAGCACCTTTCCGTCTATGAGGTTCTTTCTCAGCCAGCAGTAAACTCCTCGCAATACCACCGAATCCAATGTGCATCGTCTCCTTTGTGCTAAGCTCTGCTTCAAGCTCTTGACATATTCAGTATAATTACAGCAGAAGCTGCTTTGAGTAAACTGGATTGGGAGCTCAGTTAAGTGTTGAGGAGAACGCCAGTGGACGTAGCTCGCTTGCTCATCCTTCTGTTTTCGCTCGTGTATATGGGTGGGTCAGGTCTTGCCGGGCCGCTGAGAGTAACGGCCTCGATCCTCCCCATAGCGGATTGGGCCCGCAATGTAGGTGGCGATCGGGTGAGCGTCAGTTGTGTGCTTTCTGGCGGCTCGAGTCCGCACACGTTCACGCCATCCCCGTCTGACGTGTCAAAGCTGGCAAGGGCCGACGTATTCATGATGGTCGGTGTGGGGCTCGAGGAGTGGGCGCAGGACTTCATAACTGCGGCTGGCAGACGTGGCCTGACTGTTGTGAAGCTCGGCGAGCGGATCGGCTTTAAGGAGGGCGCAAACCCCCACGTATGGCTTGACCCGAGCCTTGCCATGAAGATGGTTTTTGAGGTGGCAAGAGCGCTTGGCAGCCTTGACCCAGAATCGCGCACGCTTTACGAGAAGAATGCAAGGCTCTATGCCCGCAAGATCGAATCGCTCGACAGTCGCTTTGCCCCGAAGTTTGCGGCGCTTGGGCAGAGGTCTGTTGTGCAGTTCCATCCCGCCTTCACGTATCTTCTGCGCCGGTATGGAGTCGGCGTACTTGACGTCATCGAGCCTCATCCGGGCAAGCGGCCCAGCAGCAAGCATTTACAACAGATCATCTTGCAGCTACGCAAGCAGCCGAGGCGCGTCGTGCTGATCGAGCCTCAGCTCTCCTCAAAGGCGGCGGTCGCGGTCGCGCGCGAGGCCGACGCCTCGCTTGTGCCCCTTGACCCGCTTGGCGACTTGACAGTGGCGTCTCGGAGCACATATCTGTCGTTGATGGAGTTCGATTTGAACACGTTGCTCAGGAGTCTGAGGTAACCGCTGTGGGAAGGCGGAAGGATGAAGGCGGAAGGATGAAGGATGAGGGATGAAGGGCGAGAAGTTCGGCGCTGATACCACGCCGCTGATTCAGGTAAGAGACATGAGTTTCTCGTATGCGGCCGAGCTCGAGCCAACCTTATACGGCATCACTTTTGAGCAAAAACGAGGCGTTTTTCTGGCGTTGATCGGGCCGAACGGTGGCGGCAAGACGACCTTTCTGAAGCTCTTGCTGGGCGAGCTAGTGCCTAATTCAGGCTCCGTGCTCGTGTTCGGGCGGCCGGCGCCCAAGCTTGGGCGGCTGCGCGCTAAGATCGGCTACGTGCCGCAGAAGGCGCATTTTGACCCGTCGTTCCCAGCGTCCGCCCTTGACGTTGTCCTGATGGGCTCTTATTTCGAGACTGGGCTTCTGCGCAGGGTCAGCAAGTCCAAGAAGGAGCGGGCACAAAAGCTGATGGCACGCTTCGGGATCGCTAGCCTTGCGAGAAAGCAGATCGGCAAGCTCTCCTACGGCCAGCAGCAGCGGACGTTCATCGCAAGGGCGCTTATGCCCTCGCCGGAGCTATTGATACTCGACGAGCCGACAGTCGGCATCGACACGGACGGCCTCGCGCTCTTCTACGAGCAAGTGTCCCAACTCAATCGCGATCTCGGCATGGCGATCGTGATCGTCTCACATGACATCGCCCAGGTCGCTGACCACGTTGATGAGATCACATGCCTCTTCCACACGATGCACTGGCATTCCAAGTCGGAACTCGTCAACGAGAAAGTCCTTGAGGCGGCTGGCGTCTGCGAGCTCGATGCCTATCTAAAGGAGCATTTGAGGCACATAAACGAGTTCCACAGGGAGAAGAAATGATTTACAGAAGCCGCAAAGCTGCGGGTTTCGCCCAATCAAGCGCCTTGCCGAGCTTGATGCTTTTTTCGATCGTTCAGCTCAAAGTCTGGGGATAGCGCTCGTGGGCGCCGACATCTCCTTCGTTGAATCGCTCAGGACGTTTGAGTTCATGCGACACGCCTTCCTGGCCGGGCTGATCGTCGGGTTCACGTGCTCGGTCCTCTCTGTGTATGTGGTGCTCAAGCGGCTTGCCTTTATAGGCCAGGGCATCTCGCACTCGGCGTTCGGGGGACTCGCACTCGGGCTGTTTCTGTTCGAGGAAAGCGCTGCTGCTGACGTCAAAGTGGATGCCGTAACTCTTGTATTCTGCCTCGTGGTCGCTGTCCTCATCGGTTGGGCAAGTCGTGGCAGGCGCATCTCCGCCGATTCAGCGATAGGGATATTCTTCGCGGTCTCGATGGCCATGGGCGTCATCTTCATCGCGCTCAGGAAAAGATACACCGGAGAGGTCTTTAGCTACCTGTTTGGGAACATCCTGGGCGTCAGTTCAGGCGACATCATTGTCATCTCCGTCCTGGCAGTCCTCGTGCTCGTCGTCGTCATCGCCTTCTTCAAGGAGATATTCTTCTTCTGTTTCGACGAGCGACTGGCCACTGTCAGCGGGCTGCCCACAACCTTTCTTCACTACCTACTGCTGATACTCATCGCACTTGCTATCGTCATCTCGATCAAGGTAGTCGGCATCATACTCGTCTCGGCATTTCTGGTGATCCCCGGCGCAACGGCGAAGGTCCTGCAAGTCAACTACAAGAAAATGCTCGTCATCTCCGCCGTTGTCGGAACCGCGTCATCGCTCATCGGCCTCTACGCCTCGTATCGGCTCGAGATACCCTCCGGAGCGACCATAGTGCTCGTTCAGTTTCTCGCCTTGATGCTCGCGATGGTCTTTCGCAAGGTCAGGGCGTAGGACTGTGAACGAGCTGTAACTTATCGGCTCCAATCTACGACTGGTTAATAGCTTGCCTAAGCTGCGCCGCGTTCGCCTCGACATCGGACGGATTGACGAATACGTCTATGCCGATCTCTGTCCCAGAGAGATGTTTACGCGTTTTGCTGTCGGCGTGGGCAGGATAGAACTCAACGTGGAAGTGATAGGCGGAGTAGTCGCCGCCGTCCGTGGGCGCTTGGTGGAAGGCCATGATGTATGCTGTCCTGAAACCGAACAGGTTATCTAACCCTCGGACCAGATTCTGAAGCATCTCGCCGAACGCCCTCCGCTCAGCCTCATCTAAATCGACTATGGAGCTCAAGTGCCGGCGAGCTATTACGTGCGCCTCGAACGGGAACCGTGCGAAGTAGGGAACGATGCAGATGAAGTGGTCGTTCTCGGCCACGATGCGTTTACGATTGCGCAGCTCCTCCCGAACCATGTCGCACAGAAGGCAGCGGGACCGAGCCGCGAAGTAGCGACGGCATGACGCGATTTCCTGCTTGATCTTAGCGGGCACGAACGGGAAGGCATAAATCTGGCCGTGCGGATGGTGAATAGTAACTCCAACGGCCTCACCGCGGTTCTCGAAGATGAAGACATACCTAATGGCTTTTCGAGAGCCGAGCTCCTTCGTGCGGTCTTGCCAGCACCGGACGAGTTTCTCCACATGCCAGTCGGGCAGGTCGTAGATGTTTGCGTCGTGAATGGGGCTGTAGAGAATCACCTCGCACGCGCCGTGGGAGGGCATGCTGACGTAGAGGCTGGGTGCGTCATCGGTTGACGGTCCGGAGGGGCCGGCCCAGGGGTCGGAAGGCGAGGTCAGAGACATCGACGGGTAGTCGTTCTGATACACGAACACGTCGTAGTCTCGAGGGGTTTGCCCTACGCCGGGGCAAAAGGGACAGGAGTCGCTCGGAAAGACGGGTCGTTTCATTCTCTCAGCCGCCACGACCACCCACTCGCCCGCTATTGGATTGAACCGCATCTCAAACATGGGCGGGATTATACGCCGAGGCGATGCTGATGCGAGAGGCAATCTCACATCCGGCTGCCCCTCGATTGAAGAGGCTGTCCCATAAAGGGGCCAGGCGTGTTTTTTGTAGGGGCGATTCACGAATCGCCCACAATATGTTGTGGCACTGAGGTCGAGCGGCTCGTGAAGCGCCCCTACCGGACTGCTATGTCCTTGTTTGGTCAATCACGAGGAGGGCGCAGCAAGGTCGAGCACTAGGCTGCGCACAAGCTGGCTGGCCGGGGCGAGGCTCCGCTTTATTGCCGCATCTGTCTCGGAGACCTTGACCAGCGCCGCAGCGAGCTCCTTGTGGCTGAACTTGGTCGCCATCTGAAGCGACTTGTGTATCACGAACGGGTTTCTTGTCAGGAGGTTTGTGGGCCCCGACCCGAACATGGGCACAAGCCCAACCAGCTCTTTCATCATCCCATCACGGAACCTAAAGAAGCTCATGGCCGACACTTGGGCCTCGTCCAGGTGCCGCGAGAGCAGGACCCTTGCCTGCAAGAGATACCGAAACTGGCTGGCCAGGCTCTGAACGATGAACAGAGGCGGCGTGTTCTCCCGAAGCAGATTGGCCAGGGTCTCGAAGGCCTGGCCAACGTTCTTTCTAGCGACCGCATCTGCCAGCTCGAACGACGCGCGCTGCCTAGCGGCGGAGACAATGGCATCGACATCCTTAGCGTCTATTCTGTTCTTCTCGCCCACGAAAAGACACAGCTTCTCAAGCTCGCTGCATATCGTTCTTAGGTCTGTCCCGACGCTGTCCTTAAGCGCAAGGAAGGCATCCGAGGTTATGGTCTTGCCGCTTCGGGTTAAGAACTCCCCCACAAAGGCAAAAAGCGGGTCGCGCTGAACTTGCATCCCGGGGAAGCTCTTGATCTTGGGGAAATTCAAAACAACGGCGTTCTTGAGGCTTTTGGCGAAGGCAGCGACAGGCGTGCCCGACTCGCAGACCGAGAGCACACAGAACTTCCCTTTGGGCAGGCCAGCCCCAAGCCTGCCGGCAAAGTCCAAGACCTCCTTTTTCTTTGAGGCGCCCTTCCCGGCCACAGCAGTAAAGTCACGCACCAAGACGACTTTGTTCGATGAGAACAAGGAGCTGCTCAGAAGCTCGCTCAGGATCGCCCTCAGGTCCTCCACGCCGCCCGGCACCTCGACGAGCTCCGCCGCCTCGCCCAGCCGGCGTTTGAGTGCTTCCGTAATTCGCTCTCTCGCCTCGGTAATTAGGAACTCCTCCTCACCGTAAAGGAAAAGGACTGATGGCGCCTTGCCTGCTTCGATAGCAGACACCACGCGCCCGATCTTCTCGATTTGTGAAGGTTCAGCGCTCATCGCACGCTCCAACTGTCGTTGTCAAGCGGCATCGAAGGCACAGACCACGGTCGAGGACCCCTTCGATCAAGCCCTGCAAGCGCCGCAAATAGGCGGCTTCCTCCCCTGCTACCTTGCCAAGACCAACGTGTCATTGGTCGCGAGCCTCAGGCTGATCGTTCCCTTCAGACTTAGCGGGCTCTTTCCTCTCTTTCTCCTCTCTCATATAATCCTTTATCGTCTCTGACACCATCCTGCGAGCCACCTTGTTTGAGTCGCGCGAGATGGTCTGCATCGCAAACTTCCCAAAACTCTCAAGAGCTTTGATGCACTCCGAGTACGGTTTCTTGAGGCTCTCGCTCTTCACAGCGAACTGGCCAGCCAGCTGCTTGACGACGAGGTCGTTGTTCGACCGGATGAGCAGCTTCGCAAGTCCGAGCGACCGAGCCTTCTTGGCCGCGAGGTAAATGGCCGCATACTCGGCGATATTGGGCGATCTTGCACCGACGTATCTTGAGCTTATCGCAAGGACCTTGTTGTCGGGAGTTACTATGACAAAGGCGGCAGCAGCGTGCCCGAAAACTCCCTTGGAGCCACCCGCCACGTAGATGATTCCATCCGGCTTGAAGCCACTCTTGGGGGCGGCCGAAACCTTCTTTAGTCGAGCCTTGATGACGCCTTGCACCATCTTGTCAGCCTCTTTGTTTCTGTCCCGCGGAATGTGCTCGATACGGAACTTGTCAAACTCCTCGATCTTTTGTTTACAGGTCAGGTAAAGGTCTCTGAGCTTCGGGTTCTTCACCCTATAACGGCCGCTCAACTGCTTAACGACAAGATCAGAGTCGGAGCGAACCAAGATGGTCCTTATGCCGAGCTCGTGTGCCCGCGACAGCGCCTCAAGGACGGCAGTGTATTCTGCGATGTTGTTGGTCGCACGGCCGATGTATTTGGCCTTCTTGGCGATCGTGGTTTTCTCATCGGACGATTTTATCAAGAATGCAATTGCCGATGGCCCGGGGTTGTCGTGAGAACCACCATCTACATATATGTGGGCCGGCCCGTGGCCAGGAGGGCTTTCAGCGAGAGTCATCAACCCTGGCGCCTATCGGGACTTCTTGGCGTCCTGTTTTGCATTGTAATACAATATCCTCGAGCAGCTTTCGCACTGCACAATCGTGTCCCCACGCCTTATCTCATCAAAGACCTGCGGGCGAATCCTTGTGTAGCAACCCTGACATATTCCGCCCGTCGCTGCCACTACCGCAACACCGTCCCTCGCCTCTGCTATTTTTTGAAACCTGGCAAACAGCCCAGACGAAATCCTGGCCCTTAACCTCTTGGCGCGAGCGGTGATCGTTTTAAGCTGCTTCTCGATCTTCTCCAGCTCTTGGGCCCGCTCGCCTATTCTGTTGTCATTCTCGGTCTTTACTCGCCTATGGGCCTCCTCTTTTTCTGCCTGTCGCTCCCGCAGTTGCTCCATCTCTTCCTCTACATGGAATATCTGCTCCCCGATCTCCTCATTCATCCGCTTGAGACTATCAATCTGTCTCAACATCGCCGCGTATTCGATGTTCGTCCGCACAGTCAGAAGCTGTGTTTGATACTGCGTGAGCTTCTGGTCTCTGTCGTTTATCTCGTTTTCGTAGCTTCTTCGCTGCGATTCGAGGCTCTGCTCCAGCTTCACGGTCTGCTCGATCTCCTCCTCGTATCGGTCAGTTTCGGCTTGAATGAGATCAATCTCTTGCGGGATGGCGTTCAGCAACTCCTCTATGTTCCTCTT
>DATLAJ010000148.1 GCA_035527515.1 bacterium | reverse complement strand
ATCCCTTCCGGCCCAGCCAGGCGTCTATATAATGAGGGACGCCGAGGGCAACGTCATCTACATTGGGAAGGCCATTAACCTCAGGCGCCGCCTCAGGAGCTATCTTCATCCCGAGCGCGCTGATGCTAAGGTAAAGGCCCTAGTCGCTAAGGTCTGCGACGTGGAGTGCATTGTGACGTCCAACGAACTCGAGGCGCTCATCCTTGAGAGCAACCTTGTCAAGGAGAAAAAGCCGCGCTACAACATTGACCTGAAGGACGATAAGCAGTATCCCTATCTGAAGATCGCCAACGAGACATTCCCGAGGCTTCAGGTCGTCCGCCGGTTCAAAAAGGACGGCGCTCGCTATTTCGGGCCGTTCGTCCCGACCCGTCCAATCCGAACAACACTCAAGCTAATCTACAAGATATTCAAGGTCAGAAGCTGCAAGAGGGAACTACCCACGAAGCGCAAGGACGTGCCCTGCCTCAACTATCAGATGCGTCGGTGCCTCGCCCCGTGCATCGGCAAGGTCTCGGCGGAGGATTACGCCTCGGTCATAGAACAGGTTGTCATGTTTCTGGATGGCAAAAGCAATGAGCTGGTCGAGGACCTGACGGCGAAGATGCGGCAGGCGTCTGCGCACCTTGAGTATGAGCAAGCGGTAGTTCTTCGGGACCAGATTGATGCCATCCAACAGATGCGGGTCAAACAGAAAATCACTATCCCTGAATACGGCGACAAAGACATCATCGGAGTCGCGATTCGTGAGAACTCCGCTGCTGTCGTCGTCTTTTTCCTGCGTGGCGGGCTGCTCAAGGGCCGCGAGGAGTTTCTCTTCAATCGCCTCATCGAGCTCTCAAAAGAGGAGATCGTCTCCGGCTTCGTCAAGCAGTACTACCTCAACCGTCCTGCGCCAGCGCCGGAGGAGATTCTGGTGCCGTTTGGCCTTCTGGATCACGAGCTGCTGTCGGAGTCGCTGAGCAAAAAGCAGGGAAAGAAGATAAGTCTAAACGTGCCAAAGCGAGGGGCGAGGCGCAGCCTTATGCAGATGGCGATGCGCAACGCCAAGCTGTTTCTTGATTCCCAATTGGAGCAAGTGGCGACGGGTTCAGGCCGTGCCGTGCCGGTTGGCGCCATCGACCTGGGCCGAAAGCTGGGCCTCGACCGCAAGATATCCAGGGTAGATGTCTTCGATAACTCGACGCTCTTTGGCTCCTGGGGCGTTGGGGCGATGATCGTCTGGCAGGACGGCGCATTTGCCAAGAGCGAGTATCGCCGCTATACGATCAGGTCCGAAGGCGTCGTCGATGACGTCGGCATGATGAGCGAGGTCTTGACCCGCAGGTACTCCCGCGCAAAGAACGAGAACCTGCGCCTCCCCGAGATCGCTCTGATCGACGGCGGCAAGGCGCAGGTGAACGTTGCAGCAAAGGTCCTCGAAGACCTCGAACTCGAGCAGGTGAAAGTGCTCGGCATCGCCAAGGCGCGGGGTAGGGAAGAGGTCCCTGACGACATAATCTACGTCCACGGCCAGCCTGAGCCGCTCGACCTCAAGCCCGGATGCGAGGCGCTCCTATTCCTGAAAAAACTGCGGGACGAGGCGCACCGCTTCGCCATCGCGTTCCACAGGTCAAAACGCCTCAAATCGACTCTCAAGTCCAGCCTCCTCAACGTGCCCGGCATCGGCGAAAAGCGCCTCAAGCGACTCCTGCGTGAGTTTGGCAGCCTCCGCGCCCTCCGCGCCGCCTCGCTCGCCGACCTGGAGACGTCCAACTCTCTCGACAAACCCACCGCGCATCATCTCTACGACTTCCTGCATTATCGCCCGGTGTTGTCCAAAATGACGATTGATGTATAGTAGATTCGACCGCATCGATCCAGAACGCAAGCAAATGGCTCAGTGGGTGATCCGCCCTTGCCCGCTTCCCAGAAGGTGTGGTATAATTACGCGGTTATTAGAACATGGGAGAGATTATGACTAGGTGGAACTGGAAGGGCGCGCAGTGGTGGAGGTTCGATTTCCACACGCATACTCCCGCATCGAAGGGCGATTACGGGATGGGGCGGGACCGGGAAGAGCTTATGAAGCGCACACCGCGGGAGTGGCTTCTCGATTATATGCAAGCCGGGATCGACTGCGTTGCCATAACTGACCATAACACCGGCGCCTGGATCGACGAACTCAAATCAGCTCTTGCCAAACTGGAAAGCGAAAAGCCTCAAGGCTATCGTCCGCTTTATCTCTTCCCTGGCATGGAGATTTCGGTCAATGCCGGGATTCACCTCCTGGCGATTTTCGATGGATCTGCAATTACGGAAGATATGACTGTCCTATTGGGGCTCGTAGGATACACGGGAGACCAGGGAAAATGTGATGATGAAACCAGTAAACCATTTGAAGATGTGGTTGCTGCTATCGATGGAAGAGGTGGCATTGCGATTCCTGCACACGTCGATAAAGAAAATGGGCTCTTGAGGGTTGAGCCTAACCGGACATTGAGGAACATACTGAGCTGCCAGAATATCTTGGCGATGGAGTTGATTGATCCGGCCTATCCGAAGCCGCAGATCTATCAAGAAGAAGCTCCCAACTGGACGGAGGTCGTGGGCTCGGACGCCCGTCATCCCTCGGGAGCACTAGGCCAAAACTATCCTGGGAGTCGATTTACATGGGTGAAGATGGGTGAACCATGCCTGGAGGGGCTTAGACTGGCGCTTCTCGATGGGCCGTTGTCAGTCCGTCGCTCGGACCAGTCAAACGAGGACCCGAATACACACGCCTCCTGCGTGATTGAGTCTATTGAGGTATCCGACGCTCGTTACATGGGGTGCGAACGAGCATTCAAGGTTCCACTTAACCCGTGGCTCAACGCTGTAATCGGCGGTCGCGGCACAGGCAAATCCACGCTCGTGGAGTTCTTACGCATCGCGCTGCGCCGAACGGACGGATTGCCGGAAGCTGTGGAGAAGAGTATCGAGAAGTACAACGCTGTTTATGGGACACGGAATGATACGGGCTTACTAACAGACGCGACCCACTTCACGGTGACCTATCGCAAAGATGACGTGAGGTATCGCATACAATGGAGCCAAGCGGGGGACGCCGTTCCCATCGAGGTCGAGACAGGGCCAGATGTCTGGGAACCGGCACAGGGCGATATCGACCGGAGGTTTCCGATTCGCATCTTTAGTCAGAAGCAGATATATGCTTTGGCGGATAATCCACTTGGCCTTCTAAAGATCGTGGATGAGGCGCCCAAAGTCGATCGGCTCAACTTGGACCGAGCATGGCGCGAGCTGGAGACGAAGTTTCTTTCGCTCAGAGCAAAGGCTAGAGAGATTGAATCTGGATTGTCAGAAGAGGACACATTGCGCGGAGAACTGGAGGACGTGAAGCGGAAGTTGGTGGTATTCGAGCAAGCTGGTCACGCGCAGATTTTGAAGGACTACCGGTACCGTGACGGACAACAGAAGGTGGTCGATGAGTGGGAAGACAGCTGGCGCGCAAGCGGAGATCGGATCCGGGAGTTGGCTCAAGACTTGGCGCTTGCGCCGCTTGACGCCCAGGCATTCGAATCCGCCGACCCGGCAGATTCTTCCATTCTCAAGGCATCGACCGATTCAGCGGAGCAGATTGCGGGAATCGCTCAGAAGCTCAACACCATCGCCGAAGATGCTGATAATGCGGTTAAGCGTTGGAAAGAAGAGAAGGTGCAATCGCAGTGGCATCAAGCTCTGGCGTCAACGATTCAATCGTATGCTGTTCTGGTGCGTAAGCTGGCTGACGAGGGTGTTGAGGATCCTCGTATTTACGGGGAACTCGTACAACGAAAGCAGAGTATTGAGTCTCGCCTCAAGGCCTTAGACGACCGGCGAAGGGAGTCGCATTCACTGAGGAGCCAGGCAGATGCTTGTCTCGGGCAGCTTGTGGTGATGCGGCATCTGCTAACGAAGAAGAGAGCCGACTTCCTTTCACAGACCCTTAAGGGGAGTCAATACGTCCACATTCAGGTACTGCCATACCAGGCTCGCGAGGAGGTCGAAAGCAAGTTCCGTGAGATCATCCAGCGAGAAGACGGGCGATTCAAGTATGATATCGACGGGCTTTTAAGGAGCTTGTATTCGGACAAGCTGGACGTAAGGGACCTCGAGGCTAAGCTTGGAGGGATCAAACGCAAAGTCCGCGACATTGCGGAAGGGAACACTGACCCGGGGAGTCTCCAGGACAGACGCTTCGCCGCTCATCTCGCCAAGCTTCCGCCGGAACTGCTGGACCGCTTCGACCTGTGGTTCCCGGAGGACAGCCTTAAGGTTGAATACTACAGGGAAGCCGGTGGATCGAGACCCACTTCGATTGACCAGGGGTCTCCCGGGCAGAAGTCCGCTGCGCTTCTGTGGTTTTTGCTCTCCTATGGAGATGAACCTCTTGTTCTGGACCAACCTGAAGACGACCTGGATAATCATGTCATTTATGATCTGATCGTCACACAACTGCGGGAGATCAAGCGTCGCCGTCAGGTGATAGTGGTGACACATAACGCCAACATCGTCGTTAATGGGGACGCGGAGCTCGTGATCGCTCTAGAGGCAAAGGGTGGGCAGACCCATCGAGAGTGCTGCGGCATTCTGCAGGAGAAGAAGGTCAGAGACACGATCTGCGACGTGATGGAGGGTGGAAAGGCAGCCTTTGAAAAGCGATATCGCCGAATGACTTCTGAGGATCGCCATGTTTGACAGCCCGGAAGAGCTACTGCGGAAGATTCGCCTCGGCGAGGATACTTCCCTGGAGTACAAGACTGTTCAATTCCAGGGCGGGAAAATCAGAGGTCCAAAACGGGATGACCTAGCGGACGAGATTGCAGCCATGGCGAACACAGCGGATGGCGTGTTAGTCCTCGGCGTGGATGACAAGTCCAAGGAGATCCTTGGCATCCCCTTGGAACGACTGGACCTCCTCGAGAGATTCATATCAGAGATTTGTAATGATACGATCAAACCTCCAGTCGTATTTAGCGCATTCCGCATGGAGCTGCCCGACAGCATGGGAACGCTCAGGGCCATTCTCAAGGTGGAGATTCCGCGCAGCTTATTTGTGCATAAGGGCCCCGGTGGTTACTTCCATAGACAAGGGAGCTCGAAGCGAGAACTCCCGACCGATCTCCTTTTCCGTCTCTCTCAACAGAGAAGTCAGGCCAGTATCATTCGTTTCGAGGAGCGGTCCGTTCCTGAAACCACGCTCAGCGATCTGAACGCAGAGCTTCGACAACGATTCTTAGGCACGACACCTGACGAAGAGGCCGTTACGCTACGGAAACTGCGACTTCTTACCACGGATGACTCAGGTCATGATCGCGCAAGTGTTGCGGGCGTTCTGATGTGCGCGAGTCACCCTGAAAAATGGCACCCAGGGGCATTCATTCAGGCCGTCCGTTACCGCGGGATACGGCAGGACTCGAACTATCAGATGGATGCATCGGAAATCACGGGACCACTAGACAAGCAGGTAAAGACGGCTCTCGCTTTTGTGGGCAGAAACATGACAGTAAGGGCGCGAAAAGAGCCGGAGCGAATTGAGACACCACAATTTAGCATTAGGGCGATATTCGAAGGGGTCGTGAACGCCGTCGCTCATCGCGATTACTCTGTCTATGGATCGAAGATCAGATTGTTCATGTTCGACGATCGTCTTGAGCTCTACTCACCGGGAACGCTTCCCAACACCGTGACGATCGAAAGCATGGCGCTGCGCCAATCAACCCGGAACGAGCTTATTACGACGCTACTCGCGAAGTGTCCGATAGAGGACCCGTCAGGGCAGCTAAAGCGCCGCTTCTTGATGGAGAAACGAGGCGATGGTGTACCCATCATTCTGGAAGAAAGCCGGCGGCTTTCGGGACGGGAGCCCATCTATTGCCTGATTGATGATGCCGAACTGCTCTTGACGATTTATTCGGCCCCGATGCTGAGGAAAGAGGAGGATGCTATCTGAGTGATTCCGTAGTCCGGCGACTTGCTTTACAGCACCGGACCACCGTCAGGTCTGTCGGGTGATCGAGGCGGAGACGTCGTGGGGAGAGACGGTCTGTCGCGTGTGGCTGCCTGAGCAGGACGCTGTCGTTCGGGTTCGGGCCGACCAGCTCAGGCCGTTAGATGAAGCCTCGACAAGCCTCAACAGCCACCACATCTGTTACATCGCAGCGGCGGCGAAGGTGGGGCGGATACCCTGACGCAGGGCGAGACGCTGGAGGAGGCGCGGGACAACCTGCGAGACGCCGTGCGGATGATGCAGGAGCCGGTGAATCTTGAGGAGTCCTGACCCGAAGGCGACCAGCGCTCGTTATTGACAAGATTGTGTCCAGCATTCATATTCTTTCAAAGCATGGCAGGGGAATCAGCAAATGAGGGTGTTCTGGAGTTCATAAAGAGGTGCTTTCGGCAACGGCAGATCATGTGGACATACCATGTTAATATGCGGCTAGAGAAGCGTCGCGTCACGCGAGAGGATATTATTGCTTCGACAGAATCCATGGAGATCATCGAAGCATATCCGCAAGACAGGTTTCTACCGTGTTACTTGCTTTTTGCTCAACGTGAGGAAAAGGCGATCCACGTCGTCGTGGCTGTCGATGTGTCCGGCGATAATGTCCGCATCGTTACCGCTTATGAGCCGGGCCCGCATGAGTGGGAGCCTTCTTTTAAGATAAGGAGGAAATCACGGTGAGATGCACTGTTTGTGGGTCTGAGATGGTCAGCACCAAGACTGACCTTCCATTCAAGGTGGGGCAATCCGCGATTGTCATCATCAAGGAGCTTCCGGTTCAATCTTGCACAAGATGCCAGGAGTTCGTCCTGGAAGACCCCATCATGGAGAAGGTTGATAAGATACTGGCCTCCGTTGACGAGACGCTAGAGCTTGAGGTCGTTCACTTCGCCGCTTGACCGGTGCTGTCAAACACCTTTGTGGAACTAGCGGGCGGGAGGTCAAAAGACCTCGACCTGCTGGACGCCGACGGAGCGAGGCAGGTCATCAGCTGGAGCGTATCGCTGATTATCCGTGGCTGTTTCAGCATCGTCAGAGGGTTGTCGAGCCTGAATATTAACGTCGGCTGTTGCGGCGGAGGCTCGTCGAGCACAATCTTGGGCATTTGAAGCACAATCTCGGTTTTCAGAGGTTCAATCTTCTAGAGCCATTTACATAACCGCTTTGAACGCGGTCGAGGTGACCACAGAACTCTGCCCACAGGCTAGAGTCTCACCTGCTTCTTACGGAGAATAAGATTGACCTTGAACCTATCTTGGCCCGAGGGGGCAAGAGCGCGCGAAAAAGCAGTCGGCATGGACGGACCTGGGCTCGCAATCGCAGTCTTGGGGCGCTCTTTTTCTGTGCGGCGCCCGGCCCTTTTCAGTGCAGGCTCGCCACACATCCGCTAAAGCCGGGAAGTAGGATTTCCGATTAGAGAATTGCTGTAGCCGCGCGTGCGCAGTCGAATACTTGGTGACGCTTTGCAAAAGGGGCCTTCTTAGTGAACTCGTCGAATATGTCGAGAGCGATCGCGAAGTTCATTGCCGATCTTTGCCTGGCAGCGGTGAGTTTCTCCATCTCGGTGCTGCTTGTTGTTCCGGACGCGAGCTTCCGGCTCGTGTGGAGTAAGTTCCTGCCGCTGTTGGGAGGTGTGCTCCTCGTTCGCGCCGCCTCGTTCGCGATCATGGGCGTGGAGCGGCAGAGGTGGAGCGTTTTCACGCTTCGGGATGTGCAGCGTTTGGGCAATGCTGTGATGTTCGGTTCGCTGCTATTCTACACTTCGTTCTTTGTGACCTTGAGGGACACGTTCGCGTTGAGGCTCGGCATCGTTGACACTCTGTTCCTCATTTTTGTCCTTGCGCTCTTCAGACTTGTCGTCTCTCTGCGCAATGGGAAGTCTTCAAAGAGAGTGAGCGCAACTGCTACACTTATCGTAGGCGCGGGCGAGGCGGGTGAGATGGTCTGCGAGGAGATATTCAAGCACCCGGAACTGGGGCTTAGGGTCGTGGGCTTTATCGATGACGACCTGGATAAGATCGGCATGCGCGTGAGGGGCCTGCGGGTGATGGGTGATAGGCATGCGATCCCGGAAGTGATAGAGCGGGAGCGAGTCGGCCACATCATCATCGCCATTCCATCGACGTCCGGCGACAGGATAAGGGGCATCGTCGATTGCTGTCGCAGTTTCGACGTTGATGTCCAGATTGTCCCGGCCCTGAAGGAGATAATCGATGGGACTGTGCAGTTGGAACAGATCCGCCCTGTTCGTGTGGAGGACCTGCTGCACAGGGCGCCGGTGGAAATTGACCTCACCACGGTAAAGAAGAGCCTCTTCTGCAAGCGGGTGTTGATAACAGGGGCCGGCGGGTCGATCGGCTCGGAGCTAGCTCGCCAGATAGGAAGCTACCGCCCGGAGAAACTGATATTATTGGACATCGACGAGACGGCGGTCTTCAACCTGCATCGCGAGCTCGTGGGCAAGCACCTGTCCTGTGCCATCTGCCCCGTAGTTGAGGATATATGCAACACCCCGGCGATAAAGGCGTTGTTCGCACGGCAGAGGCCTGACATGGTCTTCCACGCCGCGGCGCACAAACACGCGCCGTTGATGGACGTCAACTACAGGCGCGCGATTAGGAACAACGTGTTTGGAACGCTCAATCTGCTGCGCGAGGCCAAGAGACTCGGCGTCCAGAACTTCGTGCTGATCTCAAGCGACAAGGCGGTTGAGCCCGTGAACTTCATGGGCGCCTCGAAAAGACTGTGCGAGATACTGACGCGGAAGTTTGGCGTGGGCGAGAAGGGCCGCTTCGTTGCTGTAAGGTTCGGGAATGTTCTGGGCAGCCAGGGGAGCGTGGTCCCGATATTCGAGGAGCAGATAAGAAACGGCGGGCCTGTCACGGTAACTCATCCCGAGGCAAGACGTTACTTCATGACCATATACGAGGCGGTTCAGCTCATAACGCAGGCGACTGTGCTGGCCAAAAACGGCGAGGTGCTTGTCCTTGACATGGGCAAACCCATCAGGATCAAGGAGCTCGCCGACGACCTGATCAGCCTTCATTCTGCGCGGCGGCAGCGCAGAATCCAGATCAGATACACCGGGCTTAGACACGGGGAGAAGCTCTCGGAGAGCCTCTGGTCTCAGGACGAGGCAGTCAGAGTTACGCTTCACCCTAAGATCAACGTGGCCGCGTCGAAAATGCCAGTCGATGTCAATCTCGATTCGGCCATGGACAGGCTTTGGTGGGCAATCCATTGGGGAAGCAAGAAGGAGATCGTGGAGATAATCAGGGAAGTCATCCCCGACTTCAGCCCGCAGGTCGCCCCCTCCGAAAGGCTCGATGAGCTCGCCTTCCCGCTACCTTATGAGCTGCAGGAACCGCTGGAAGCGCAGCCGGTCGCCAAGGTGGGTTATGTTGAACCATAACAGTTCAGCCAAAGAATGCGGCCTCTCAGCATAGCCCTTGTTCTCAAATACATCCTTAAACGGCGCCCAAGAGAAATAGACCAGAAAAGCCTGCCCCTTTATCAGACGCCCATCAAGTGTGCCCCAGTAGCGCGAGTCCAGACTGTTGTCGCGATTGTCTCCCATCATGAAGTAGTTGTCGCGGGGCACCTTGATCGGCCCGAAATTATCCCTCACGTTTCGCTGGCGCGGGATGACCCACGGGCTCGCGTGCCGCTCAAAACTATATGACGCCTCCTTGCCGTTGATCGAGAGCAGCTTCGACCGGCACGATACTGTGTCCTCCGGCATGCCCACCATGCGCTTAATGTAGTCCAATTTCATGTTTTGCGGGTTCTTGAAAACCATGACGTCGTGGCGCTCGGGTTCACGGACCGGCAGAATCTTCTCCAGCGGACCCAGCCCCTTCGTGTTGTAGATCATCCTGTTGACGAGAATGTGATCGCCTCGAAGAAGAGTGTCCTCCATGGAGCCGGTCGGTATCATGAACGCCTCTACAACGAACGTCCTGAGAAAAAAAGCCAGAAGTATTGCTATGGCGCCGACCTCTATGTATTCCAGGAGTCTCTGCGCGATGGGGCCCATTAACCTGCCGCCCTGGGCCTTATCTGTTCCGTCTTTCGCTTTCAACGCTCACCTCAATAGCATTCTGTTGTAGTTTCCTGCACACGTCGTTGCATTTCCGCCCAATCCCTGAGAGAAAACATCCCAAACCGGCCATTAGTTTCAGGCGCCGCCCGGCCGAGGGCTTGGGGCTGCTGGTGAAAAACTTGACAGCCATGACAAAATCAGTAATACTATAACTGAAAGCGATCAGGATGATGAGCACAGATCATACCGATCGCCGATTAGACATCTCCTCCTCCATTGTGATTATGGGGGGGAGGCAAAAGTTGTCTCCTCCTTTCTACATGGGGGAAGGACCCGAGTCCTTCCCCCTCCACTGTTTTTGCCCCACAAATCTTGGCTGCGGAGGTTGATGATTCCACGATGAGGGCCTTTCACAATATACTACACAAAGCGAATTATGACCCAACCTCCAAGCAGCACCCCTACTATGTCCTTCTGAAGCCAGAATGCGCTTGTGCCGGGCGATGAGGGACTCATCAGCTCATCGCACGTTGGAGATCGCAGCGGCGGCGCATCTTTCGCACGCCCCATGGCATGAACGCAGCATTGCTTACAATCCTGAGTCAGACCCGTAAGAAGCCTTTGGGTTGAAGTTTAAGCGCAAAAGCGTAGAGTGATGGTCTCAGGCTATTCGCTTTTCTGCATTAACGGGCAATAGGTTAGGTTTGACCGAGGCGATGAGAGCTCTCGCGAAGGGCTTTGGCATTCTGTATCCATTTGAACTGCTCGGGTCTTGGACACTGAGGTCGCTCGAGAGTGTAGGCAGTGTCCTACTCATGTTCGCCAAGTTCGTCGCTTGGTCATTCGTTCCACCATTCCGTTGGGGGCTTCTGCTGAAGCAGATGGAGTTCGTCGGCGTTAAGTCAACGGCCGTGGTAGTTCTAACTGGCGCATTCACCGGCATGGTGCTGGCTCTTCAGACTGACCACGGGCTGAGGCCTGTGGGCGCTGAGGCCTATATCGGCATCGTGGTAACGCTCAGCATGTTCAGGGAGCTAGGGCCGGTTCTCACAAGCCTGATGGTCGCCGCCCGCGCCGGCTCGAGCATGGCAGCCGAGCTCGCGTCGATGCGCGTAACTGAACAGATAGATGCGCTCCATGCGCTAGCGGTGGAGCCTATAAAGTACCTCGTCGTGCCGAGGATTTGGGCAAGCATCATCATGGTGCCGCTTCTGACTGGGATCGCTGATTTCTTCGGGATTCTGGGCGGCTATGTTGTCTCTGTCCACTTATTGAGTGTGAACCCGATTTTGTTCACACGTAACGCGGTGCGCTACTCTGAGATAGCCGATCTGGGAAACGGACTGATTAAGGCTGCGGCCTTTGGGCTGATTCTCTCCCTCGTCAGCTGTTTCACTGGATTTTATGCTAAAGGAGGGGCAGAGGGAGTCGGGAAGGCGACTACAACTGCCGTCGTTGCCTCCGCGATGCTTATCATCGTTGCCGACTACTTTCTCACAGCAATCATGTTTTAGGGGAGGCGACGAACGGGCCGGTGCGCGGGCGTAAGCGGGGGAGAATAGGAGTATATTTTTCTGACTGCTATTTGCCTTTCAGCTGTTATACTCTCTGGTAACACCAATTCGACAACCCCAAATGAGAAGGGAGAACAACTATGTCCAGAACTGAATTGAGGCTGCAAGGTATTGTTTGGGTCGCATTCTTGCTGATCGGCGCGCTTGCGGTCTTCACTGGTTGCAGTGATGAGAAGGAGAGCCAATCTGAAGAGTCGCAGACGGCACAAAAGACCGCGAAGCTCCAGACACTGGAGGGCGGGGAGGCCAAGACCAATGCCCCGGCGATACGCGACAAGACGAAAGAGGATGAGATGCGGCGCATTAACGAGATGACAAAGCTCGCCCTGAAGGAGCGGCCGGCCCTTCAGACCGCGCCCGGCAGGGAGCCAACTGAACTGCAACGGAACCTCCGGCCTGAGATTGCACCGATGAGAAGGAAGGAGGCCGAAGAGCCGCAGCCCGGGGAGGTTTTGCGGTCTGAATTGATTCAGGAGATCGCCAAGGTCCAAACGAAGTTCGGCGATATTTACATAGAGTTTTACCCCGATGTCGCTCCTAAGACGGTGGCTAACTTCAAGAAACTTGCTAGCTCGGGATTCTATGACGGGACCACTTTCCATAGGGTAATCCCGCGCTTCGTGATTCAGGGTGGTGACCCCTATTCCAAGGATGATGACCGTTCCAACGATGGGTCGGGAGGGCCGGGATGGATGATTCAGGCCGAGTTCAACGACATCAAGCACGAACGCGGCGTGGTCTCCATGGCCAGAAGCAGTGCCCCCGACAGCGCCGGCAGCCAGTTTTTTATCTGTCTTGCGAGGTTGCCTAGCCTCGACCACAAGTACACTGCGTTCGGCAGGGTCATCGAGGGGATGGACGTAGTCGATAAGATAGCAGGTGTGAAGACGGATGCGCGGGGCAACCCGACCGATAAGGTTGAGATGAGGGTGACCTTATTCACGAAAAAGCTCGTCGGGCCCTCCGGCGAGTAGGGCCTTAAGCTTAGCTCGCCGATAATCCTAGTGCTAGTTGAGGCGCCATGCTGACTAAGGATGAATTAGTCTCTATACTCCATGACATCGAGTCGGATCGAGTAGAGAGGACGACCTCCATCAAGGACACTGACAAGTTCTGTCAGGCGGTCTGCGCGTTTGCGAACGATCTGCCGAATCACCGCAAGCCGGGCTACTTGATCATCGGCGCCAACGATGATGGCTCCCTTTCGGGATTGAAGGTAACGGACCAGCTGCTGCAGAACCTTGGAGGTATAAGGTCTGACGGCAACATCTTACCGTTGCCAGCGATGACTGTGCAGAAGCGTGATGATGTCCCGGGGGGAGAGCTTGCGCTTGTGGCGGTTCTGCCTTCAGATATACCTCCCGTGCGATACAAAGGTCAGGTATGGATTCGAGTCGGGCCAAGACGGGCAATTGCCAGCGAGTCTGAAGAGAGGATACTCTGGGAACGGCGCACAGCCTTCTCAGCAACTTTTGACGCCACACCGTGTTTCGAATGCCGATTCGAGGACCTGGTTCCGGACCTTTTCTCCATTACATACTTGCCTAATGCGGTCGCGCCCGAGATCATAAAGGAGAATAGGCGCGACGTCCGCGAGCAAATGTCATCGCTGAGCTTCTACGATCTTCAGAGGAACTGCGCGACGTTTGCGGGGGCCTTGTTATTCGCCAAATACGCTCGGCATTGGCTGCCCGGAGCATACGTGCAGTTCGTGAGATTCGACGGAGTCAATATCACGGACGAACCGATAGACGAGCACCAGTTTGCCGGGGACCTTCTGACTGTGCTGCGTGAACTGGACGCTTTCCTACCTGGCCAGATACGTTCGAGGCCAGTCCCTGTCTCCGTCTTGCGCGACGAGCAAATCTATGATTATCCCTTGTTCGCGCTTCGCGAATTCCTAATGAATGCAATCATGCATAGGTCGTATCAATCCAATGCGCCGGTCCGGTTCTACTGGTTCGATGACAGGGTCGAGATCCAGAATCCTGGGGGCCTTTACGGCGAGGCGACGCCGGAGAATTTTCCGAAGCAGAATGCATACCGCAATCCAGTGGTGGCCAGTGCTATGAAGGTGCTGGGTTACGTCCACACGTTCGCAAGCGGCGTGCTGAAAGCACAAGAAGCGATCGAAAGAAACGGGAATCAGCCGCCCGAGTTTACTACAGACGAGCCGCATTTCTTTCTGGTCAAGGTCCCGAGGCTACTGTGAAGACGATTGCATTCTTCAACAACAAGGGAGGCGTGGGCAAAACCTCGCTAGTCTATCACCTAGCATATATGTTCGCGGAACTCGGCCTGAAAGTAATCGCCGCCGACCTCGATCCGCAGGCAAACTTGACATCGATGTTCCTGAAAGAGGAGCGCCTCGAGGAGGTTTGGCCGGACGGCGAGCATCCGCAGAGCATTCTGGGCGCGCTTCTGCCCTTAATTGAGGGAACGGGGCCAATCAATCAGCCTCACGTGGAGAGTATCTCGGATAGTCTGGGCCTTCTCATTGGGGACCTGGCCTTGTCCAGCTTCGAAGATGATCTCTCCGAGAACTGGCCGCACTGCTTAGGTGCAAAGCCGCGGGCGTTTAGAATTGAGGCGGCTCTATTTCGCATCATCCAGTTGGCAGCAGTTGCCAGGAAGGCCGATTTGGTGTTGATCGATGTTGGTCCCAACTTGGGCGCGATCAACCGAGCGGCAATGATCGCATCTCGTTACGTGGCCGTCCCGCTGGCTCCAGACCTCTATTCGCTTCAAGGCCTGCGGAACCTGGGCCCGACATTGCGTCGCTGGCGATCCGAATGGAAGGACAGACTCACTCGAAGCCCCAGAGACGATTTGGAATTGCCGGCCGGCGAAATGGAGCCCATTGGCTACATTATCATGCAGCACGCAATCCGAAGCGACAGGCCCGCGAGGGCTTATGGCAGATGGATGAACCGCATACCCGGCGAGTACCGGGTCTCAGTCCTGAATAAACAGCCCGAAGTTTTCACAGACCAGCCGCAGGATGACCCGAACTGCCTTGCCATGCTCAAGCACTATCGCAGTCTAATGCCGATGGCAATGGAGGCCCACAAGCCCATCTTTGCACTTAAGCCGGCTGATGGGGCTATCGGCGCTCACGTATATGCTGTCCAGGATTGCCTTAAGGATTTCAACAAGCTCGCCGTGAGCATCGCCAAGCACTGCGAGATCGATTTACCTCGCTCGACCGTCAGTCGCCTTTTTTAACAGCGAGATCGTCTGCCTGCACCCTCTCAGCAAGCTTGGCCTTGTAGTCGCGCCACCTTGAGGCAAGCGCCTCGTCGGAAAGCGCCAATACCGCAACCGCCAGCAGTGCGGCGTTCTCGGCGCTTCCGATGCCAACGGTTGCGACCGGGACGCCGGACGGCATCTGAACAGTTGACAGAAGCGAGTCCAGCCCGCCCAGGTCAGGGGTCTTTGCTGGGACACCAATGACCGGCAGCGTTGTTGCTGACGAGATGACCCCGGCGAGGTGAGCCGCCTTTCCAGCTATCGCAATGATCACCTTCAGACCTCTTGACCTTGCGTTACGGGCAAACTCGAGCGCTTGCTCAGGTGTTCTATGGGCCGAGATTATTCGCTTTTCGCAAGGGACGTCAAACTCAGAGAGCGTTCGCGCCGCCTCGTCTATGAGCTTGCTGTCAGACCTGCTGCCCGCGACGACCGCAACGACCGCAACGACTGGCGCTGATTCTCCCGGGCGTTTGCGCTCAGTCATTGGTTCGCCGGCTCTCATCCGATCTCCACGGGGATGACACACTTCCTGCAACGCCGCTCGTTGATTTTGGGCAAATTCACCGTAACCAAACCGTCCGAATAACTCGCTTTGGCCTCGCGAAACTGGACAGGGCAAGGGATGATCACCCTGATCTCGAACTTGCCGAAACTCCGCTCGAAGGTGTGGAACATCGCATCCCCAGCAGGAGGGTAGTTCGCCTCTTTCACACCCTCTATGTGTATCGCACCCTGAAAACCATAAACCTGGATCGACGAGGTACTCACGCCCGGTAGTTCGGCCACGATTACTAAGGAACTCCGGTTTTCATATACATCGACGTGCGGCTGGAACCGCTCCCTCTCCCAAGACTTGTCCCAACCATAGGCCGTAACGCGCTCGATCAGCCTGTTGAGCTGGTCTTGAATGCGCTCTACTTCGCCGGAAATGTCGAACTCAGCTTGCACGACGGCTCGCCTCGCTCTCACGTTGACCTTTCCTCTCAGTTCGATGTTGACCCACGGCAGTTACTAGTTTGCTATCCTTAGCACAATAGGTCTTGCCAAGCAAGCGCTGCAACATCTCATCGACCGACGCGCACGATACCCGCGTCCCCACGCACGGACCATTTGGCCTATCGTTGATTATTGACACGACCGGTATCGGATGTGTGTCCAATATCCCGGACGAAAGCTCCCTCTCGCACGCAACGGCCAGAATGACCCTTGGCCGATGGGTCTTGACCATTTCTCTTGCCAGTGTCCCACCCGGAACAACCCACGCCTGAACACAACGCTTATCGAAAATCTCCAACAGCGCCGCAATGTCGCACTTACCGCACCGCCTGCAGTTATGTATGTCGCTGGTCAGCCTGCGGTCGCACTCCGGAGCTTGCAAGCACTGCGGAAGCAGGATAAGAATCTCCTCCGGCTTGATTGCCAAGTGCTTGTTCATCGTGAGGTCGTTGTTCATTTGCACGAAGGATAACATTAACCGCTGTTTGGAGATGCCAATTACCTGTCCAATTAAGATGGCAACAGGAACCAAAAGCCTGATGATGACCCTCCGCAGAGCGCGGGACAGTTTGGTCCGGCCTTCCGGCCTGAATGCAGTAATTGACCAGACGCCCCTCAGGAGTAATGCCGAGGCAGTGGCGGCTAAGAGATAGCAGAGGACCGGCAGCAGAGTGTTCAGCTTCAGCAAAAGTGGCTTTATGGCCGTAAGCACGCCAAAGACAATTCCGCCCATAAGGAGCGCCGCGGCCCAAAGCGTGCGTGCACACAATCTACTTCCGCCCTCTGGGCGATCTGATAGATTCGTCTGCACCTTAGAGCCCAACTTCTGCCTCGCACCAATCACAACAGGAAAAATAGCCTAGGCCATGAGTTCAGTCAAACGCCGAGAAACTAAAAGTACAACAGCATTCACGCCCGACGCTCGAACTCATATCCGGCCAAGAGTCTCCATCGTCATTATCAACTATAACACAGGCAGCTACCTTCGCCGATGTATCGCGTCGATCCTGAACTTTGCCCCAGACGTCGAGACTGTCATCTGGGATAATGCCTCGAGCGACGACAGTCTGGTCCTGAAGTATCCGATGCAACAGAGCATCCGGCTGATTCGATCGCGGCAGAACGTCGGTTTCGCAAGGGCAGTTAACGCCGCAGTTGAGACCTGCTCGGGCGAGTTCGTGTTGCTCTTGAATCCCGATACAGAGGCACGGTCTGACTTCGTCTCACCACTTGTCGATTTCATGGAACAACACGGCAGACGAGGCGTTGTCGGCGGAAAGGTCATAAACCAGGACGGCTCACAAGAGAAGGCTTGCCGAAGAACAATCCCAACTCCCACATCCGCCATCATGCGCCTGACCGGCATCTCGCTGCTCTTTCCCAATTCCCGCAAGTTACCGCTATACAATCTCCCGGACAGCACGAACGAGAGAGCCCACAAGGTCGGCGCGGTCTCCGGCAGCTTCTGCATGTTCCCGAGGGAATTAGCACAGAGGGTGCCGTTCGACGAGCAGTTCTTCTTGTTCGGGGAGGACCTCGACTTCTGCCTTCGCGCCTCAAGATTAGGAGAATCTGTCTGGTTTGTGCCATCTGCGTCTGTTATCCACCAAAAGGGAGTCTCGATGCGCCGCAGGCCCATGTTTTCCCTGTTCTGTTTCTACGATTCGATGCTGAAATTCTACAAGAAGCATTTCGCCTCGGGACATTCACTTCCGTTCAACGTTGTGGTATTTATTGGCGTATGGGCACTCGCATTCCCCAAGATGGTCTTTCGCCTC
>DATLAJ010000147.1 GCA_035527515.1 bacterium | reverse complement strand
CTTGCGCCGCTCTTGCTCTTCGTGCGCTCGCTGGCCTTCGGGTTCGGGTTGCTGGCGGGCGTAGCATCGCAGAAGAGAAGGAAGCTCCTATTGCCCACAATCCTAATCGCGAGCGACATCGTTGTCTGCAACATCTCGCTCGTTCTGCTTTATTGGCTCAGAAGCCACATAAACCTCGTGCTGGGCGTTCTTGGGTTGAGTCAATACGGCCGGTATTTCAAGCCGGGGATACTCCCGCCGTCTATCTACTTCATGATGCTTCCGGGCATAACTTTGCTCTGGCTCATTGTGTTTGGCGCATTCGGCCTGTATCGCCCGGCGCAGAGCACCTTCAGGCCGTCACAGCTGGCTCGTGACTTGTTGGCAGTGTCGCAGCTTGCGATCATCCTCATGGCTATCTTGTATCTGTTTAGGGTCGAGTACTCGCGCTCGATGGTCCTGCTGTTCTGGGCGATAAGCCTCGTGCTGACAACACTCGAAAGAGCCCTTATCTACTTCGTGCAGGCGCTCCTTCTAGGCAAGGGTTACGACAAGCTCCGCGCCCTGGTCGTCGGAACGGGCGAATCGGCCCGACTGGTCGGCCACAAGCTGCACTCATTCCCAAAACTCGGCTACGAGGTTGTGGGATTCGTGGACGACACCGACCTGAAGTCGCTGAATTGGGCCTCCCCACGCGGGGGGACAGTCTCGATCCCTGTCCTTGGGCCCACATCAGAGCTCGATTCCCTCATACAAGAACACAGAATCGACGAGATATACATCTCCAAACCAAATCTGCCCCACACCGACGTCCTAAACCTAGTCGCTCAGTGCGAGAGCGCAAACGTTGGCTTCCACATCGTATCGGACGCATTCTCCATAATGACGGGCAAGGTCGATATGGAGAGCGTGAGCGACCTGCCGCTAGTCGATTTCGGACCCTCGGAGACCTCTGCCTTCTACCTCACCGTTAAGGCGGCGGCGGACAGAGCTATCAGCCTCATCCTCTTCATTCTCACGCTTCCCCTCACCCTCCTAATTGCCATCGCGATAAGGATCGAGACCAAAGGTCCCGTCGTGCTCAGATTCGAGCGGCTTGGGCTCCGCGAACGACCCTTCCTCGTGCATAAGTTCCGAACGTTCCACCTCCCAGAGCCCACGGAGCTCGACGGAAAGCCCATCGCGCTCTCCGTTCAATACACCAAGGTCGGTAGCTTCCTAGAGCGATTCCACCTCGACGAACTGCCCCAGCTTATCAACGTCATGAAGGGCGAGATGAGCCTCGTCGGCCCGCGCCCGGAAATACCACTCATTGCAAAAAAATACAGCCCCTGGCAGAGGCGCAGGTTCGACGTCAAGCCAGGTCTCACCGGGCTTTGGCAGCTGGTCGGCTCCGAGATACTCCCACTGCACAAAAACATGGAATACGACTTCTACTACGTCAGAAACCGCTCCCTCTTGCTCGACCTGTCCATCCTTCTGAAGACAATCCCAGCTGTCCTCGCCGGCGGCAAGCGGAACCGATAGCCTCCGGGCGGCGGAGTGTCTCCGCTCCCATAGCTTTTTTTGCCGGCGAATGCGACCGGTCGGCTCGCACGTGCCGAGCTCACCTCAACTGACCACGCCCAGGGTAATGGTCTGGCCTTGCCACTGCGATTCGCCCCTACATGATGCGAAATTGCACGCTTGCGATGGGGCCGATGGAGCGGAAAGGCTCACGGGCACGACTGAGCGCGGCAGCAAAGACGTAGTCGCCGGGGATGACGTGCTCGTTCAGCGCGAACTCAAAGACGGAAGCCGGGCCGAAATGAAGCCCATCGTCCAAGAGAACGTCCATAGCGTAGGCCGTGAAGTTCGTCGTGAGGCCGTCCGGCGTGATGCAAAAGACCGTCCCGTCAGCGGCAACGAACGCCGCATAGAAGTCAACCCAGATCGGCCAACCATAGTTCTCGACCGTTACCTGCGCCGAAAGCTTGTCGCCAGAGCCTAAGACCGGCGCCTCATCCGCCCCTGCAACTTGCGCCCGCAGCGTGTCGCCAGGGCCCAAGACCGGTGCCTCATCCGCCCCAGCTGCGATTGCACGGACAGCGTCGCCCGGATGGGAAGGCTGCACGTCCAGAGAAGTCGCCCCTGCCGCAATTGCGCCGAGAGCGTCGCCCGGTTGAGAAAGCTGCACGTCCAGAGAACTTGCGCCCGCAGTGCCGATGCTCGCCTCGATTGTGGGCGGCGTGGCAGGGTAATGATAGCCGATATCGACGATGCCCGTGTCGAAGGCGTTGTCCGTCCGCGTTGTGAGGAAGCTTGCGCCGGCGATTGAGGCGCTTGTGGAGCCTGCGTCGATGCAGGGGCTGTCCGCGTCCTGTCCCGCCTCGACCGACGACAGGTAGTAGTCGCCCAGCGGCCCCGGCGCAAACAGCGGGTCTCCCACGATGTTCCGCACGCCAGGGTAGCCTCCCTCAACGCAGCAGTGTCGAACGCTAAGCGATGACCCGCTCAACGCTGAGATCAGTGCAGCTTCCGGTTTTACTGATTCCTTCCGACACCCCAACTAGATCAAACAGTGCCTTTAGCCTCTTAAGAATGGGGTGGGCGGCCTCGACCGCAGGTAAGTTGCCAGCAAACTGCTCGGCAAAGGCTTCCCCCGCGCTGATCAGATTGGCGGATTCGGACCCACTGGCGCCTGTCTCCCCGCGGCCCGCTGTGATCCTGATCCTGACGATTATTTTTATCTCCTCAATCGAGAAAACGCCTTCCCTATTCTTCACATGAAATGGCTCGCGACAATAGAACCAAAACTGAAGCTGACAAGAATCCTCGCCCGTTACAGGCCGGCCGCGCATACTTTCACAGACGTCAGCGGCATCCTTTGAGGACAACCACTTGAAATCTCGCACCTTCCCCCCGGCATCCTCTATCCTCCGGCACACATTTCCAGCCACCAGGTCCCTGTAACTCTTGACGTGGGACACCGTGCGCAAGAGCCCAAGGCTATAGTTCTTAAGAACCACGTCGCAGAGAAGAAAGTCGCTTCCGAACTTCGTCCCGGCAAGCCCTCCATGAAAGGTTACAGCCTGCCTGCGTGTGATTGGCGTTATCTTAATGGGGTCGATGCTGACGGTGGGGGGCTCGTCAAGCAAGAGCCGGGAACACAGCGCCACCACGAGGTCGTCAAGCAGGCACTCCGGTAGGCTGTCCACAGCACGACCCACAAGCACAATGTCCTTCCCTTCCGTATCGTAAACGGCGCCCGCCACGCGCGTGATACCGCCGAGGGTCCTGAGCTCCATCGAATGCGAGCCAGCGCTCGCCTGGTTCTGCGCCTCGCGCAGTGAGAAGGCCACAAAATCCCCAGCGGAAACGATGATAGACTTAACAAACCGAGGTAAGTGATCATCTTGCTCACCGTCCATTGGAATCGCTTCAGTACTCGGCCAGTTCGACGTCGGGGCCTCTGCATCATAGTCGTCTTTCTTCGAGGCATCCAAAGCCATGCGGTCACCCGCGCCTACGGACCTCGCATATTCAGGTGTGACGTCCTAGCCCATCAAAGGAACAGAGCGCACATCTTTGTCATCCCCACGGGCCTCAATGGATTGTCCGTCCCGTTTCTTCTGTCGCAATTTGTCTCCGCGCTGCGTTGAGATGCCCGACCCACGCCTGCGCTCATCGCTTTCGATTAAGCCGTCACGGAGGGTTATGATCCGGTCTGCATACTTCTCAGCTATCTTCTCGTTGTGCGTGACCATCAGCACACCAACGCCTTGGTCCCGAAGGCGCTTCATTTCTCCTACGATGACTTCAGCAGTTTTCCCGTCGAGGTTGCCCGTGGGTTCGTCGGCAAGGATAAGCTGGGGCCTCTTCACCAACGCCCGAGCAATAGCTGCACGTTGGCATTCCCCCCCGGAAACCTCCCCGATGCGCGCTCGCCATTTGTCCCCAATCCCAAGCTGCTCCAATGTCGTCTGCACGCATTTCCGCTAGCGAACTGGCTAGAACATACCTATATTCTATTTCTAACGCAAGCTTTAACAAACGGGAAATGCCCTCATCGAATTCCGATCCGGCTGACACGGCTCTGACTGAGGCATCTCCTCGGCTGAAACCGGACGCTGTCAAGGAGCGCATCGAAAGGGCGTTACTCCAGCCCGCGCTCCGCATCTTTCCCGGAAAACTCCCTAAGGGACTTCTTCGCGTATTGGCGCACCTGAACGCCGGCATCGTCCGTCAGCTTCAAGAGCACTTGCTTTGCCCGCTCCATGTCCGTTGCAGCGGCTCTCGCATCAGAGCTGACACTTCTGGCGACCTTTCCTATGGCCGACGCGGCCAGAAGACGGATGTCTGTTACTTCAGACGAGGCACAGCCCACCAAGAAGCTAAGTGCGTATTGGCCGCACAGCTCACCCATTACCCACACTACGCGTGCCCGAACGCGGTTGTTTCCGCAAGCATAGAACTTCTCGGACAAACACGCCGCTATCTCCTTTGGATGAAACAGACGGAGTTTCGGCAGCATCTCCTTTGCCTGATCGGGCAAAGCGTGCAGCAGTACCTCTACTGCGTGGTCAAGCAGCTCGCCGGCATCGTAGGTTCGCCCGGCGCCCAACGGAGCTCTCTCGGGCTGAACATGCTGTTGTTCCTGAGCGTCACTATCGCTGCTGATCGTCCGCTTTGCCTCATCGCGCAGCCGTTTAAGCAGCTCATGGCCCGCGTCCGTCAGCTCAACCACAGGATAGAGGTTGCTCCCTGTCTTTCGCAGCAATCCCTCCTCGAGCATTGAGTTGATGACGAGGCGGATACGTTCTCGTGAAACACTCAGGCAGTTGTAAACCTCGATCTGGTTGGCCGCGGCGGGTTCTATCCATTTGGCCTTTGAGCCAGTGAGAACCTCCGTAACACTCGTGACACCTCGTGGTCTGTGAAAGGCCGCTACGCACTTGAGCACCGCGGCGCGAATGGCCTCGTCGTCGGACCTGTGCCTAACACGGGGACGGGACGACTGGCAGCGATCGCAAGTGCCACAACGAAAGCTCTCCTTTTCGCCGAAATAACGCAGGATGAACTCGCGCCGACACCCGTCACATCTGATGTACTCCTCCATCGCCTCGAGTTTCTGAACCTCCGCGCCCCGGAGCAGTGATTGGCGTTTCCAGTCGATTGGGACCTCCTCGAAACGCGGCGCCGGGTTGACCAGTTTCTCGATACCTCTGCCCCGGAATGGAGGCTCATAATGGATGACGCCATCGTTGTGCATCGCCTTGAGCGCTCGACGTACCTGGTGCTCTGAGAGCCCTGAGGCTCGACACAGTTGGCGGAGGCTGCCCTCGTGGCGTCCAGGGGCCTCGATGTCCTCCGTGGCGGAAAGCCCTTCCAGAACCTGAATCCGGGCAGGCCCCCTCAGCTTTGACATCACCTTCGAGCCCCGCTCATGCAACGTTATGGCAATCCTGGGCTCGCCTGATAGGGCTCTGGTTATGCCGGCAGCGTCAAGCAGCCTGATAGCCGCGCCAACGTGCCCCTCCTTGACCTTTGCCTGGCAGCGCGTGGCGATCTCCTTGTATGTCAGCATCACCGGATTATCCTCAATCTTGAAGAGCTCTTCATAAACCTTCTTCACTAGATCAGTCCCCGGGTGATTCAGATCAATGAAGAACTCTTGGATGCGGCGGTCTGCGAAAGAGTGCAGCAGGACGCAATGCGAGGTCTCTCCGTCGCGCCCGGCGCGGCCAATCTCCTGATAATACTGCTCAACAGAGCCCGGGTAGCTGTAGTGCAAGACGAAACGGATGTCGGCCTTATCAATGCCCATCCCGAAGGCGCAGGTTGCCACAACAACACGGTCCTGGCCAGTCATGAACCTGTCCTGAACCTCGGTCCGCCTCTCGGTCTCAAGGCCGGCGTGATACACGGCAGTGCGCGGCTCAACGGCTCTCAAAACCTCGCCCAGTTTCTCTGCGCTGCCGCGCGTGGAGGTATAGACTATCGTTGACCCATTGTGTTCACGGACGAAATCAAGCACGAATTCGTCTTTCTTCCCCACCCTAGCGAACTCCCGGACGCTCAGGACAAGGTTCGGTCGGTCGAAACCGCGAACATGTACGTCAACCTCATCGGGCTCAAGCCCAAGCGACTGAATGATGTCGCGTTGCACACCGGGAGTCGCCGTTGCCGTAAGCGCTGTGACATGCGGCCATCTCATCTGTTTCCTGAACTGCTTGAGGCGCAGGTAGTCCGGCCGGAAATCGTGACCCCATTCCGAGATGCAATGCGCCTCATCGACAGCCATACGGCTTATGTTGACACTGCGCAACGTTTGAAGGAAACCTTTGTTACAGAACCTCTCCGGAGCGACATATAGGAGTTTGATTCTGCCACAAGCGCATTGCGCAAGCCTCGCTTGCTGTTCATCGTGGCTGAGGCTCGAGTTGACGAACGTGGCGGGTATCCCCCTCCGCTTCAGGTCATCGACCTGGTCCTTCATGAGCGAGATCAGGGGAGAAATGACGATCGTCAACCCGCTCTCCATCAGCGCTGGCAGCTGATACAAGAGCGATTTGCCGCTGCCGGTCGGCATCACGACCAACAGGTTCCGTCCAGACAGAATAGACCTGATGGACTCATCCTGACCCGGAAGAAAAGCAGTATAGCCAAAGCGTTCAGCAAGTACTTTCTTGGCGCGGTCGAGCTCTATCATCTCGGAATGGGATTATAGTACGTCCGCCGAAGACGTTCAACCTCAACGTGATCGCGAGCTGGACCAGGATATGGGTGTGTCCTGTTTATGATGGAAGCGTCTCTTTCTTGCCGACATAACCGAGCCCTATGAGTTCACAATTGAAGCTACGATGCGAACGGCAATGCCGCTCAGCGCTGGGCTCGGTATCTCTCTCTGCCCATTGAGTACACGTCGCCGCCGTAGATATCGTTGGCCACGATGACGGGCATCTCCTCGACCACCAGCCTTCGTACCGCCTCAGGGCCAAGCTCTGCTCCAAAGATCACGGTGGCGGACACGATATGGCTCGCAAGGTAGGCTCCCAAGCCGCCCGGAGCCGCAAAGTAAACTGCACCATGCATCATCATCGCTCGCCGGACTTCCTCCGACCGCTGGCCCTTCCCGATGCTAGCAGCCAAACCCTTTTCTAACAGAGCCGGCGTGAATAGGTCCATCCTTGCGCTCGTCGTAGGCCCAGCCGAACCGATAACTGCATCAGGCCGCGCCGGAGTCGGCCCAACGTAGTACATCACCGCACCCGATATCTGAAACGGTAGCTCCTCGCCGCGCTGGATCATCTCGTAAAGGAGCTTATGAGCGTGGTCCCTAGCGCCGATGAGCTCTCCGGATATGAGGCACTCGTCGCCGGCCCGAAGCTCCGCGACAACCCGCCGCGGCAGCGGAGTTACTATTCTCTTGGGCTCGCCCGGCATTCTACAGGATCACCTCCGCGCGCCTCGCCGCATGGCACTGAAGGTTGACCGCAACCGGAAGCGAGGCGATGTGGCATGGCGCCGCCTCGATGTGTACGGCAAGCGCCGTAGTCGTCCCCCCGAATCCGAGTGGGCCGATACCGAGGGAGTTTACGTCTTCGAGTATCTGGCGCTCGAGACCGTCATAGAAGGCATCCTTGTGTCGCGACCCAGTTTTTCTAAAGAGCGCAAGCTTGGCTAGCTTCGCACATTCCTCGAAGGATCCTCCAAGTCCAACGCCAACCGTAATGGGCGGGCAGGACTTAGCCCCAGCAGCGTCCACGCACTCAACGACTATCCTCCGAACGGCATCTGCTCCGTCAGACGGCGAGAGCATCACACAGGAGCTCATGTTCTCGCTTCCGCTGCCCTTGGGCATGAAACGGACCCACAGCTTATCGCCCTCAACCTGCCTTATATGGACACAGGGCGGTGTGTTATCGCCTGTGTTCTCTCGCCGGAGAGGGTCTCGCACGACCGACTTTCTCAGGTAGTTTTCGCTGTATCCTTTCCGCGTACCCACGGTCAAAGCCTGCTCCAACGTCATCCCCTCTATTCGCACCTCGCGGCCCATCTCGACGAAGAACACCGCGAGGCCGCAGTCCTGACATATCGGGAACTTACCCTTCCTGGCGATCGACGCGTTGCGCAATATGGACTGAAGAAGCCTCTTCCCCAGCGGTGAGCTTTCGCTCGCGACAGCTTGCTCAAGCGCAGCTACCACATCGTCAGGCAGCTCGTAATTGGCTCTCCGACAAAGGTCGGCAACGGCGTCGATGACCTTCTTGGCCTCGATCTCTCGCATTCCGGTCCCTTCAAGCCGCCTCAGTCCCAAATCTTCACCTGACTGCGGCAACTCAGCGCTTGGCCAGGAACTCGCTCAGAACGTCATCCAGCGTCGGCGAGCCGATCTCCTGGAGCTCGTAGCCAACGCGCACCGATGGCTTGTCGATCTCGATAAGGCCCGCGAGATTGATCGGCGTTCCAATCAGGACCACGTCACACGGAGTCTTGTTGATAGTGTCCTCGAGGTCTTTGATCTGCTTGTCCGAGTAGCCCATCGCCGGCAACAGCGTCCCGATCCCAGGATACTTCTCGAAAGTAGCACGGATTGTATCGACGCAGAACGGTCTGGGGTCAACGATCTCGCTTGCTCCATATCGCCTAGCGGCAATGACCGCGGCGCCGTACTTCATGCCCCCGTGCGTCAGCGTGGGACCGTCCTCGACACAAAGGACTCGCTTGCCCCTGATGGCGGCTGGGTCATCCACCGTAAGCGGCGAGGCGGCCATAATCACCGTGGCCTTCGGATTGATTGTCCTGGCGGTCTCAAGAACGCTTTCGATCTTCTCCGGCTCTGCCGTAACAACCTTATTAATCACGAGCACGCACGCCATCCTGAGGTTGGTCTCGCCCGGATGGTATTTTAGCTCGTGGCCGGCCCGATGCGGGTCTAGAACGACGATATGCAGGTCTGGGCTGAGGAATGGGATGTCATTATTACCTCCATCCCAGAGTATTATGTCCGCCTCCTTCTCCGCCGCCTCAGCTATCCTGGCGTAATCCACGCCAGCGAAGACCACGTTACCTCGTCTGATATGAGGCTCGTATTCCTCACGCTCCTCGATCGTGCACTTGTGTTTGACCAGGTCATCTAGGCTCCCAAAACGTTGAACCGCCTGCTTGGCGAGGTCTCCGTATGGCATAGGGTGCCGGATGACAGCGACCTTCTTGCCGTGTTTCCGAAGTATCTCGCTGACTCTTCGTGTGGTCTGGCTCTTGCCAGCGCCTGTACGGACGGCGCAGATCGAGACCACGGGTTTCCCGATCTTCAGCATCGCGCTTTTCGCGCCCAGAAACATGAAATCAGCACCCGCAGCCATGGACCGAGAGGCGCAGTGCATCACGTGCTCGTGCGTTATGTCGCTATACGAGAAGCAGACAACGTCGATGTTCTTCTCTTTGATCAGCGTCTCCAGCTCATCCTCGGCGTAAATTGGAATGCCCTGCGGATATAGCTTGCCGGCGAGCTCCGGCGGGTATTTTCTGCCCTCGATGTTGGGGATTTGCGTGGCCGTAAAACAGACCACATCATAGTCGTCGTTATCCCTGAAATGAACGTTGAAATCATGGAAGTCCCTTCCAGCAGCACCCATGATAAGCACTCGTTTTCTCATAGTCTTAAGCCCTCGTTTCACTCCACATCATTGTTACTGCTAAGACAATTCAAATATCGTGCCCTAATAGGCAATCATGTCAAGCATGACCAACCAGGAGTTCGCCGCGCGG
>DATLAJ010000146.1 GCA_035527515.1 bacterium | reverse complement strand
CGCGTAGTTGCGAGGTGTTGAGTCTTCGTACTGGTCCCAAAATCGATCATCGCAGGAGAACCATGCGACCCCGTTGCTGTCGAACGCCACATCGGAGAGCTCCTGTGCCGACCAATCAGGCCTATACGCACTCCACCACCTAGTGCCGTCAAAGCGCTGGGCACGGCGCTCGTATTCCGACACGCACCAGATGATCCAAACTTGCCCATCAGGGGCGATCTTGACCTTCGTTATCGAAGCATCGTTAACCTGGCGCCACTCCTCCCCGTCAAATACATAAAGACCCTCGTCCGTCCCGAACCAAACATCGCCGTCCGGTCCGGGCGTCACGCAGTTGATCAAGTTGGGGAGCTCGCGATGCCACGGCCAGAAGATTTCATGCTCGACGCCGTCCCACCGACACAGATAGGACGCATAAGGATCCTCTCGAGTATAATCCTCCCAAAGCCCAGCAACCCACACGGTCCCTCGTGAGTCAATACAAAGGTCCGATACAGAACTCGCGGGCAACGGGTCAGAAGGCCAGAAGGTTTGGAGCCCTCCCGCACCATAGCGCAGAAGCGACGGCTCGAGTAGAGGTGCATCGATCCCGAGGGGATCATTCCAGTACGTTATGGTTCTGGACGGCATCAACCACGCCTCGCCGTCCTCACCAAACCTAACGTCTTGCACATACTGCACGGGGACCGTGAACTCGCCGTAAGCTGCCCAGGTCTCGTCCTGGGACAGAGACGCGACCCACAATTCATAACCTACGCTTTTTATACACCATTTAGTATTCCGATCGTCCACGCGAACATCGAATCCCCTATCGCTTAGCCCGGTTTCGGGGGGAAGCTCGAAGCCTCGGAAATGGCCTTCGTCAAAGTGAAGAAGCAGTCCTGGCAAGGCCAGCCAAACACCGTTTGTTATGTCTGCGGCAATATCGTAGATCGATTCATTAAGCGTCATCCAGGACAAATCATCGTCTTCGAATACGAAGAGCCTGGAGCCGCCTCCCGATGGCGCCCAGGCCTTGCCGCCTCTCGCCGCCACACAATCGAAGACAGCCCACCAGGAAGGAGCGGCCATGTCCCAGGAATACCAATTGGATCCATGAAACCTAATCATGCGATCGTAAAGAGGGACCCACACGTTCCCGAGCTCGTCGCTCGCCAGGTGAGCTGCGACTAGGCCCCGGTACATAGCACCCTCAAGCGGCCGCTCGTTCCATTCCCATGCCAGGCCATCGAACTGGAAGAGACCAGGGTCAAAGTACCCGTGTTGATGTGACGGACAGCCCCAGACGCCGCCGCTTATGTCAACCACTACGGAGCCAGCGCCGGGCGCACCGCGCCAGTCAGCCGGCGTGAACTTCAGCCTCTGACCTGTGTTTCCCTTGATCAAGACAAGACCACCCTCTGTGGCGATCCATACACAATCGCCCTGGACCGCGAGGCGGTTCTGGTATGTTCCGGATGTGTAGTTTATCACAAGCGGGCCTGCGAATTCAACGGCGAAAACCGACCCACTGCCCAGCAGAAAGCACACCACCACCCATATCGTGCCGACTAGATTGAGCTTGCCGGCCCTCCCCGTCCAAGGCCTACTCTCCTCTTTGCTTCCGCAATCTTCACACAAGACACTGTTTTCCCACATAACGCCCTCCCTTTCGATTCTAAAACCCTAGGCGCGAACCCAGCCCACACGGCGGTCCTGAGCCTATTCCTCCCGGTGTCGCAGATGAACTACATCAAGCGACCTCCTCAGTTGCACCAACCGGGCCCCTGATCGTTGCCTCGGGGCAAGAGCCATTTCCCATTGTAGAATACGCCCAAATCGGCACATGTCCCTCCATCCGGCCCCTCGATCCGTTGGCTAGCCAAATTCCAGGCAGTCAGCATCTGCTCACCCATAATCCAGAACGCTATGCCGTAACCAGTCTGGCCGTAGTCATCGTCATAAAAGCGGCTCATGTGCGCCTTTAGATCCGCATTCAGTATCATGGCCCTCCTTGACGTAATGGTAACGCCTCGTCTTGCGACTTTCAACAGGAGACGAGGCCCCAAAATCAAATTAAGGGCAGGGGACTTCATAAGATGAACATGTTTAGCGGCTCCCAACAGGCGATGATTGGGACCGCGGTTGGCTCGTGGGTTCCACCCGTTTGGTGCTTTGGAATGCGGTCGCTCGGCGCCGCACTCCAAATGGCCACAGCTGGCTTGGCTCAATCTGATTACTGAGGACCGCCCAACACTGATGCTCCCAGCCTCGCTCGACGCCCTCAGCTTCACGCCGCAGGACGGCCCTCGAGCTTGCACAGGAGACGGCGGCTGTGATAGGTTTATCGTTGAATTAACGAAACTAAGGAGGGACAGACATGGTGCGGAAGCTTTTTCTTGTGGCGGTTCTTATTGTGGTGCTCCTTGTGCTTTTCAGGGTAGTCGCCTTAACTAAAGTGCCATGCGGGTTCGTCGGCATTCGGCGGCCGCAGCTTGCTGGGTCGGGGGCTGGGCGGGCGAAACCCAAACTGCTGATGCCCGGAGTGCGTTTTGCGGTCCCGATTGTGCATCAGGTCGATCTGGTAAGCACCAGGGTGCGGAAGGTGGACGTAGAGCACGTTGAGGTCAACCTCAGGGACAACCTCAGAGTCTATGTGGACGCCACGACCACATTTCGGGTAGAGCCAACGCAGCTTGCCCTAAACTATGCTCTGAATGATGGCGAGCAATACGTCCAGCGAGCAATGCTGAACGACATCAAAAGTGTTATGCGCCGCTTTTTTCAGGAGACGAACACGGACGGTTTTCTCGAAGCATCCTGGCGGACCGAACAGAAGGCCGCAATCGAGAGGCAACTGTCGGAACTGCTCGCGAATCGCGGTGTCAGTCTAGTCCACTTCTTCATGCGAGACTTTGCGTTCGCCGCGAGCTCAGCTCGTGGGCTTGCGCCGCCGGAATTCCGGAAGTCTATCAACGGCCAGAGGGACAACATTAAGAAAGATGGCAAAGATCGCGGGACGTTCGCGTATGGACGTGCCTATCATGGGCTATGCTTTGGCCCAGTGCCCATGGTTGCTTGTCACACCGTAACCACTCTCGAAAGCGGTGCTAGAAAGCCACCGTTTTGACCGTGTTTTTATCTGTCTTTAGTCAACGTGATGGGCGGTTAGAAACATGGCTTTCTCAAGAGCGGCGAAAAATTGCTGATATGGCCGGGGCTCGGTAATGGGCCGCAGATTGTATTGTGCATTAGCCCGAACCAACAGCTGTGTCTGTCCCCTTCTTCTGACTGTAACTGTCATACGTAATGCATAGTATTTTAGCTTTGTGGCGGTGACTGTTCCAAGCTCTGCATCTGCCTTATCGATCACGAAGCCCAAATCTTGAAGAGTGGCCATAATTGTTCTCAGAGTTTTTTCTATATCTGTTGCATCAAAAACCCGTGTTTGAATACTCCTCAATTGCACTTGACTGGAATTAGAATCGAGAAGACGTTGCTGCGTAGTGGCACAACCTGCGATAAGCAAGGAGAATAGTATCAATATTGAAAGGAGCGTATTTTTCATATTTCTTGTGCCTGCAGAAAGATAGATTTAGACAGCTTATCAAAGAACTCCTGATATATTTTAGGATCCGTTAAGCTCTCTGACCGGCTCACTTGACCCTGCGTATTCCATACGATCCTCTGGAAGGTTACTCTCACAACTATATATTCACCGTGCTCTCCTGCAGGGCGCGTGACGATCGAAGCACGCATCTTTTGCTTTTCGTCAGTAGCCGGCATAGAGCCCAAAAGGGCGGCAACGATAACCGCTCCAACTAGCTGACCAGCGTTTACGGCGCTCCGCATTTTGGAAGCAGAAATAAGACCCAGTTCTGTCTCGCTCTCATCTATATTGAAGCCCATGTCCTGAAGATGAGCCGCGCATGCTCGGAGAATCTTCGCCTCGTCTTTCGTTTCATATTGTCTAGTTTGCATTTGGCGCTGGCCCAGAGCTTCTGGGCTCAGCGATAAGACATCTCGGGGGATGGTCTGACACCCAGCCATAAGCACAATGCAAATGAGGAGCATAGGGAAGATTGCTTTCATGATGTTTCGGCTGCTAAAACCTTGACGCATGGTATGCGAAATCACGGACCTTTTTATCATGGTCAAACTTGATGATAACGGTTAATGTTCGCTGACTTGTTGAAGATGAGCCTGCACTTTGTCCACCCCATATCAATACCAAGGTCGCGCCTCCCGAACCTTCAGAATAGACCTTATCGGTTGCTATTTTGTCGTATATCCACACTTCGCGACCTTGTTCATCTGTAGAAACGATATTAGGCGAGCCCAAAGCCTCAATAACTTGAGCTCCTGACATACCTTTCTTGATGACTTTTTGAACTGTTCCGAGAGTTAGTCGATCGCCCTGTAATCCTTCTTGTGTGCTTGAGGCCTGCCTGGTCGCACTGCAGCCTGAAAAAACTGTCAACACAGAACCAACAACTATAACTGTAATTATCCATGTGCGAATCATTCTCTTCAACCTCCTGTATTGTTCATCGTTTTGCCTTAATAGCGCATGCAAACTTGTTTGCACATCGTTATGTTCTCAACCCTATGTATCGATAGATTACTCCGCACATTACATCCAACCCTTGTCTTTTGTCAATAACACAATCTAAAAATCAGCTTATAGACAGGAGAGTTCCTAGGATGAACATGTTTAGCGGCTCCTAACAGGCGATGATTTGGACCGCGGTTGGTTCGTGGGTTGCACCCGTTGGGTGCTACGGCGCCTGGGATGATCGGCACAAAGGCGCCGGTTAGCCTTTTTCATGCTGCCCTTTCAAATCTCAGTTTTCGACATTATAGTCGTCTCGATTGCTCTCATTGACAGCAGGAAAGGGATAGACATGGCTACGATACTGGATGGAAAGAGAACTGCCGCGAGAATCGAACAGAGACTCGCGGAGCAAGTGGAAGCGCTGTGGGAGGAACGCGGCGTGCGACCTGGCCTTGCTGCCGTCCTTGTTGGTGAACATCCTGCCTCAGCCACTTATGTGCGGATGAAACGGAAACGCTCCACGCAGATTGGTCTTCATTTCGAGCTGCACAAGTTCGCAACCACGGTAACAAGGGATGAGCTGCACGAGACGATCGGCGAGCTCAACCGGAGCGAGAAGGTGCACGGGGTGCTCGTCCAGCTGCCGCTTCCGGAGCATCTTGATGCGCACGAGGTAATCGATTGGATAGCTCCCGGGAAGGATGTGGACGGCCTTACGACGCTCAATCAGGGCCTCTTGTATCGAGGCAAGCCCTGCCTCGCCCCATGCACGCCCAAAGGGATGATCAGGCTGCTCGATGAGTATGGCATTGCTACTGAGGGCAAAAACGCCGTCGTCGTCGGCAGAAGCGAGCTCGTCGGTAGGCCGCTTGCGGTCATGCTTTCCAGCAGGAGCAGGAATGCGACGGTTACGATCGCGCACACTCGGACGCGCAACTTGAGGCAAGTAACAAAACGCGCGGAGATCGTCGCGGTGGCGATTGGCCGAGCTCAAATGCTCGATGCCACCTATTTCGCAGACGGCGTTGTCGTGATCGACGCGGGGACCAATGTAGTGCCGTGCGAGGACTCGAAGACGGGCCGCCGGTTGGTTGGCGACGTTGATTTCGCATCAGTCTCAGAAATTGCGTCGTACATCACACCCGTGCCCGGCGGCGTTGGCCCGATGACAGTCTGCATGCTCCTTGAGAACACGGTCGAGGCAGCGCGGTCGATTGCGTATGGTGGGTAGGCTCTCCTCTCGACGTCAGCTTCATCCCGGTCGGGCTCGACCGAGGACTTGCGACTAAAGAGCAAATGCGCTACTGTCTGGTATGTGATCGGGCTGTTCGAGACAAGGCACTGGAGCAAACGCAGCAATGATTCAATGTCCTGAATGCGGTTTGGCGAATCTGGATGACATGAACAACTGTTCCAGCTGCGGGTGTCTTCTGATGACGGGGGACGATGAGGATACAAGGACCGACCTCGGTGCGCCTTCGTTCAAGAAGGGCGTTAAGTTTGCTGACCGATACGAAATAGTCTCTGAGGTTGGGAAAGGAGGCTTCGGCCGTGTTTTCCGCGCGGTCGATGTTACGACCGGCAGCGTGATTGCCTTGAAGGTGCTGAAGCCCTCTCTCACGAGCGACGAGCAGGTTCGCTCACGTTTCTTGGGTGAGCTGAAGATGTCGAGGCGCGTCGTGCATCCGAACATAATCCGGCTGACGGACATTCTGGAGATCGGAGGGATGCTCATCCTGGTCATGGAGTTTGTCGAGGGGATGAGCCTGAAACAGATGATCAGGCGAGAGGGTCCGTTTGATGTGGAGTTAGCCTACACGATAATGTCTCAGGTGTGTTTGGGCCTGGATGCCGCCCACCGCGTGGGCGTTGTTCATCGCGACATAAAACCCCAGAACATTCTGATTACTAAGAACCTTGGGATCAAGATCGTTGACCTGGGGCTTGCGCGGCACCTCGGCGGCAATTCGGTCTCTCAGACCGGGGTGATAATGGGGACGCCGGACTACATGTCTCCTGAGCAGGTTAGGGGAAGAAACATCGACGCCAGGTCGGATATCTATTCACTAGGCGTTGTCATGTATGAGATGTTCACAGGCAAGCTCCCCTTTACCGGGGAGTCGTCTGTGGCCGTGCTTCTCGCTCACCTTCGGCAGGTTCCCGAATCTCCTATGAGGCTCAGGTCTGATCTGCCGCCCTGGGTGAGTTACATGATACTGAGGGCTATGGCCAAGAGACCCAGCCAGCGATTCGGCAAGACAACGGACCTGTTGAAGTATTTCGAGAAGAGTATGGCACAGTCCAAGCTGGGAGAGAAAGCCGAAGAGCTCGAGAAGAAGCCCCCTGAAGAGAAAATGGCCCGCGAGATGACGCCGCACGTGCCGAGTCGGGCGGATTCCAGGAGAAAGCTGCGACTCGTCTCCGTTTTGTTGATTACCATTATCGGGCTCGTGGCGATCATCTCAGCTGTTGCCCTGCGCGCGCATTTTGAGAGCTCAGATAGGGCTCAGGTGATTGTCAAAGCCGCGAAGGAGCACGAGAAGCAGCAGGACTACCTAAAGGCCTATCGGGTCTATGTGGAGGGAACTCGCCAGGTGAAGGGCTCGATCTCGCTATACTTCCGGGCAGCAATGGCCTATATCCAATACCTATCGCGAGAGCATACACTGCCGCTTGTGTTATCCCTTATGGGCATATTGGTTCTGCTTCTAGTCCCTCTGTATCTGATACAGCGCAACATCAAACGTTGAGGCGCGAATGACGGCACAGGACCCGGTCGCCGTCGTTCGGTGCGAGTCGTACGAGCGTGCGGCCCTGGACACGGCGATTGCTGGCGCCGCCGGGCTCATCGGGTTCACGGAGCTTGCTGAGTACGTGGGCAAGCGAGTATTGGTTAAGATCAACCTGCTGAACGGGGCCAGGCCCGAGGCGTGTTCCAACACGCACGTTGAGTTCACGCGTAGCGTCATAAGGTACCTGAAATCGCACGGGCTTGAGCCCGTGGTGTCCGATTCGTCCGGCCCGCTTGAGGATACGTGGGGGTGTTTCAGGAGGTCTGGTTACGCGGCTATGTGCGAGGAGGAAGGTGTGTCGATTGAGCCGCTGTCGAAAGACGGCTACGACAGAATCGATATAGCTAACGGCAAGCAGGTCAGCTCGGCGCTGGTTTCAAGGTTTTTTCTTGAGGCTGATCTTATCATCTCACTGCCCAAGCTGAAGACGCACGTTCAGACAGTCTATACCGGGGCGGTCAAGAACTTCTTCGCTGTTCTGCCGCTTTCGGAGCGACGGCGGTTTCATCGGCTCAATCGATACGAGCGTTTCAGCGAGGCGATAGTTGACCTTTATTCTGCCGTCGGTAGAGGGTTGAGTTTGATGGATGGCATCATGGGGATGCAGGGGAACGGTCCCTCGACGGGGAGCCCATGCAAGCTCGGGATCGTGCTCGCCTCACGAGGCGCGGCCAACCTTGACGTGGTAGCGTGCGGAGCGATTGGGCTTTCGCAGACGAGGGTTCACACTGTGAAGGACACGATCGCAAGGGGATTTGCGGCCAGGCTCGACCAGGTCCAGATTGTGGGAGATTCACTTTCTCAGGTCGAACGGAAGTTACATGTCCCTGCGAGGCTGTTGCTGCGGGCGAATCCTATAATCGAGGGGCTGACAGACATCGTGCTCGGCCTTCATGCAAGCGCAGTCGAGGTTCAGGCCGACAAGTGTACCGGCTGCGGGCATTGCCGGAACATTTGTCCCGTCGGCGCCATAACAATTGACAACCACTGCCGGATAGATTATTCAAAATGTATTAGATGCTATTGCTGTTTCGAGGTGTGCCCGAACGATGCCATTGTGCGGCGGCCTCCGTTCGTGGGTCGGGTCTTGGATAGGCTCAGAGGTTGGCAGCTGGGAAGGATGAGTTGAGGAATTGAGAAGGGCTGATTTCGTGCGATCTGTCTCGCGGCGAACTTCAATGCCCGGCGGGCAGGTCGAGCCTATGGTCGAGGTTTTTTTCGAGACTATCAGGGAGGCGCTTCAGGACGGGCGCCGGGTTGAGTTCAGAGGGTTTGGCTCATTTTTGGCAAGAGGTTATGGGGCGACTTTTATGAGGAACCCCAGGACGGGCGAGACGGTTGTTGTTGGGCCGAGGCAGAAGGTAGTGTTCAAACCGAGCCGGCTTTTGCTGGGCCGCATAGCAAACCGTGCAGCATCGAGCGACACGGAGCCGTCCACATAGACAATAAACACTATGATGGTTAGGAGGGCGATATGAGATTCGTAACCGCGGCCGCGGACTTTCTAAAGGGATTGCAGGATATTCAAGGGATTGCTGGTCAGCGGAGCATCAATCCTATGCTTTCCGAGACGCTTCTTGAGACAACAGACGATGGTGTCACGATCTATGCGACAGACCTGACAGTGTCGGTTCAGGAGAAGGTGGGCGCAGAGGTTGCCAGGTCCGGTTCGATAGTTGTTCAGGCCAAGAAGGTCTTCGAGATCGCCAGGCAGCTACCGGAGGAAAAGGTTACGGTTGAGACGCTCGATGGCAATTGGCTGAAGCTGAAGTCGGGCCGGGCAACGTTCAAGATTGTTGGGTTGCCGGCTGAGGAGTTTCCGCCGATGCCGGAGTACGATCCTGAGTGTCTGTCGGATATAGATTTCGGGGCTTTGCGGTCTGCATTTGCCAAGGTCATCTCGTCGATGTGTGAGAATGACGCTCGGAGATACCTCAACGGAGGACTGATAGAGTTTTCCGTTTCGGATGTTTTAGCTCCTGACAAGGGGCCGGGGACGATCTTGGTCTCAACCGACAGCCATCGCCTCTCCTACAAATTCGCAGATATAGGCTACAAGCACGAGGGCGACAAGCCGGTTGGATTGATCATTCCCAGGAAGAGCATTGAGGAGATCATGCGGCTGTTTGGGGAGAATGATGCTGTTCAGATGGGGCTGGACAGACGGCGGCTCCTGTTCAAGAGCGACAGGCTAACTTTCCTCTCCACGTTGATAGACGCGGATTATCCGGACTACCGAGCAGTGATTCCCAAGTCATCGAAGTTTAAGGTGAGGGTCTCCCGTGACGAGCTTGATGCAGTCCTGAAGCGAGTCTCAATCTGTTCAGACCCCAGAACGCGCAGGGTTCGTTTCTTCTTTAGAGATGGCTTGTTGAGGCTCATTGGCGAGGACGCTGAGATCGGCGAGGCGACCGATGAGGTCGAGGCGGAGTATGAGGGAGATGGCTTGGCCCAGTTAATCGAGAAGCAGAACGAGGAGCGTGAGGCCAGTCGAGACCAGTCGGAGGAGCCAGTCATAGAGACGGGGTACGAGAACAGTCTTGAGATCGACTATAACGCTGCTTTTTTTGAGGATGTGCTTAAGATCATAGAGACAGAGAGGGTCGTTCTTGAGCTGACGGAGTCGACCTCAGGATGCGTGTTGAAGCCCGACGAGGATGAGCCTACGCAGCTTTGCATCATAATGCCGATGGGGCGCTGACTGGGAACGCGCCGGTCCCGGGACGACTCCTAAACGCTAGGCAGATGAACACGCCTGATAAGGAATCTTCAACCGCACCTGAGCAGCAGCGCATTGTAGTTCTTGATTTCGGCTCCCAGTACACCCAACTGATCGCGAGGCGCGTACGGGAGGGCCACGTTTATTCTGAGATACTTCCCTATAACGTGGATGCCTCGCGTGTGCTCTCAGACGGCGTCAAGGGCATAATCCTGTCCGGTGGCCCGGCGAATCTCTCCTCCGCAGGCGTGCTGCTTCCCGACCAGCGCATCCTCGATGCGCCGGTCCCGATGCTTGGCATCTGCTACGGGATGCAGCTTTTGGGCCAGCATTTCGGGGGCACGGTCAGTAGAGCGTCGCGTCGTGAGTATGGAAGCGCGAGGCTTTCGATACTTAAGGAGGACCATCTTTTCAAGGGAATGCGTGAGGGTGTGCAAGGTGAGACGACGGTCTGGATGAGCCATGGCGACAGGGTTGAATCTCTCGGGCCAGAGCTTATCACAATAGCGAGAACTGCCAATTCACCAAACGCAGCCATCAGGCACACCAGTCGGCCCGTATTTGGCGTTCAGTTCCATCCCGAGGTCTCCCACACCACCGAGGGGCGCAACATTTTGCGGAACTTCGTCATCGGGATATGCAATTGCAGGCCAAACTGGACCCCGGACTCGTTCATCGAACACGAGATCGCAAGATGCAGAGAGCTCATCGGCAGTGGGAAGGTGGTCTGCGCCACGAGCGGCGGAGTCGACTCGACCGTCGTTGCTGTGCTTCTCTCGAGAGCAATCGGGGAGAACCTGGTCGCGATTTTCGTTGATAACGGCCTTCTGCGAGAGGGCGAGGTCAACCAGGTCACATCTATGCTCCGGGAGGAGCTCGGCATCAACGTGATTGCTGTAACTGCGAGCGAGAGATTCCTCTCCTCCCTCAGAGGCGTCTCCGATCCGCAGGAGAAGCGCAAGATAATCGGCAACCTGTTCATCGAGGTGTTTGAGGAGACGGCGAGTTCGCTCGAGGACTGTGAGTATCTCGCCCAGGGCACGTTGTATCCGGATGTTATCGAGAGTGTCCCTGTTAGGGGGCCTTCCGCTCTCATCAAAGGCCACCACAATGTCTGGGGTCTGCCGGAGCGGATGAAGCTGAAGCTCATCGAGCCGCTCCGCGAGCTCTTCAAGGATGAGGTCAGAGTTATCGGCAAGAATCTCGGCATTCCAGACCGCATCCTGATGAGGCAGCCCTTCCCGGGGCCTGGCCTGGCCGTTCGGGTAATTGGCCCCATCGCACCGCCTCAGCTTGGGGTTTTGCGAGAGGCCGACACGATTGTCAGGGATGAGATCGAAAGGGCTGGCCTAAGTAATGACCTTTGGCAGTGGTTCGCCGTGTTGCTGCCGGTCAAGAGCGTGGGCGTGATGGGGGATGAGCGCACCTATGAGAATGCGGTCGCCATCCGGGTCGTGAAGAGCCTCGACGCGATGACAGCCGATTGGGCGAAGCTGCCTTATGACGTGCTGGGCACGATCTCCAGCCGCATCATAAATGAGGTTGACGGGGTCAACCGTGTCGTCTATGACATAAGCACGAAGCCGCCGAGCACAATTGAGTGGGAATAGATCAAGAGGTCCCGAGCTGCTCGGGGCAGAGAGAAACGAAGAGGATATGAATATGGCAGAGCTATCAGGGCTGACTGGGCTTAATCCAAAGGTCATACAAATCCTGAATCCATATTGCCAAGATATTATCGCGCTTCACGGCGAGAACCTTAAATCCATCATTCTCTACGGTAGTGCGACTGGCTCAGACTTTGTGCCCAAACGCTCGAACGTAAACCTGATGATCATTCTGGGTGAGGTTACCCAGGCCGCGCTCAACAACAGCCTCAAGGTCGTTGCAAAGGGCCGCAAAAAAGGCATCGTTGCGCCGTTGTTCATTAGCGAAGAGCACATCCGAAGGTCGGCTGACGTGTTTCCGATAGAGTTTCTGGAGATACAGGAGAATCACGTCGCTCTTTATGGGGAAGACCCGTTTGGGAGCCTCGAGATCGACAGGAGCAACGTCCGATTGCAGTGCGAGCACGAGCTCAAGGGCAAGCTAATTCGCGTCCGGCAGGGCTACCTTGAACGAGGCCTTCTGAAGAGAAACATCGCCTCGCTGCTTACGGAGTCGCTGACATCATTCATCCCGGTCTTCAGGAACATGCTTCGCTTGCTGGGTCAGGAGCTGCCAAAAGGAAGGCGCGATGTGATCGAAAGGACCGCGCAGAGGTTTAATGTGTCTGCGGACCCGTTTGTCGAGATTCTCAGGCTGAAGGAGGGGATGAAGGTCCCTGACGCCAAGACAGTTGACGGCATATTCGCCGACTACCTGACTGAGCTTGACAAGCTGGCTATCGCGATCGACGAGCTCTGAGCCAGGGCATGATGCGTTTCAGCAAACTTTTGGCCGCGGCTAGTCTATGCCTCATTCTAGCCGCATCGGTGGCGCTCTCAGGCAGTGTGGAGTTCCCAGCTTACAAGGGCTACGTCAACGACTACGTAGGGCTCATCAAGCACTCCGACGAGGTGAAGCTCACAGCGCTTCTTTCCGAGCTTGAGAAGAAGACTACTGCGCAGGTCGCCGTTGTCATGGTGCATGCCACAGCGCCGCTTGACCTCGAGACGTATTCGGTCGAGCTCGCTCAGGAGTGGGGCGTTGGCCAGAAGGGCAAGGACAACGGCGTCTTAATCCTCATAGCCAAAGACGACAGGAAAATGCGTATTGAGGTCGGATATGGGCTCGAGGCGAAGTTCACCGACGGCATGGCCGGGCGGATGATGCGCCAGTATTTCCTGTCATATTTCAAGGATGGGCGGTTCGCTCAGGGGACCGTGCTGGGCACAACGGCCGTGGCCAAGCACGTTGCCTCGATCTACGGCGTCAAACTGGAGGGCTTGGCTGCTCTTCCCAAGGTCGATGCCTTGAGGCGTCAGCCCGCCCACGGGTTTGGATGCGGCGCGTTTGGTCTGCTGCCCCTTCTCATCTTGCTGATTTTCTTCCGTATGTTCTGGCGCCTGCTGTTCTTTGGCTCTTTATTCGGATTGGGGAGCAGAGGTGGATTCTGGTCTGGCGGAGGCAGCTCGGGCGGATTCTCTGGCGGGTTCGGCGGGTTTGGTGGAGGCTCGTTCGGTGGCGGCGGCGCATCAGGGTCTTGGTAGCATGAACAGGGTTTTGCCCGGGGATTTCACGGAACGTTATCCATTTGAAGTGGAATGCTTGCATATATCTTGGAAGAACTAAGGAGAGACAAATGGCGATGAGCAAAGGCCTCAAAGTTGTTCTGATCATTGTGGTCGTCCTTGCGGTGTTTCTTCTTATGGCAGGAGGCTGGTTCGTCCGCAACTACAACAAAGTGGTCTCGCTCGACGAGGCGGTCTCCGAGTCCTGGGGACAGGTCGAGACGCAGCTTCAGAGGCGCTACGACCTTGTGCCGAACTTGGTCGAGACTGTAAAGGGATATGCCAAGCACGAGAAGGAAGTGTTCACCGAGATAACCAAAGCGCGGGCCATGGTCGGGTCTGCCCAGACCATTCCCGACAAGATCGGCGCAAACAACAACCTCACTTCTGCGCTTGCGCGGCTTTTAGTCGTCGTCGAGAATTACCCCGACCTCAAGGCCAGCCAGAACTTTCTGAACCTTCAGGACGAGCTCGCCGGGACCGAGAACCGAATCTCTGTCGCCAGGTACCGCTACAATATCGCTGCGAAGGAACTGAACGAGTTCATAAAGGGCATCCCGGGCGTTATCTTTGCCAGAATACGCGGCACGAACCCGGCGACTTACTTCGAGGCGCCGAAAGAGGCAAAGGAAGCTCCCGCGGTGAAGTTCTAGCGTCTGGCCCCAAGTCCCCAGTTTGATCTCTCGTGCCGGTGCGAGTCATCGCGATTGAGCTATTACACGTTCGAGTGCGCCCTCGACCTCGCGAGCCCCTGCCTCGCCAGGGACGTCGCCCTGTAGCACGCGGCGAAGACGGGAACCAGCGCCGCCAGGTCTGAAATCGCACCTAGGGACGCTTTTTTAGAACCACTATCCGGTTTGTATTGGTGCCTCTTGTGTTATTAGTAACACCCCAGCAATTCGATGTTTTTGTGAAGCGCTGTGAATTGATCATTATGCACTCTGGGAACAGCCCAGCGCGGATGGCCGCCCCAACTACCTCATTCTCTAATTGGAGGCGACCTTTACGCATCTCCCCGACTTCAAAGGCAATAATTCCATTCTCAATCAGGAGCCGCTTGAGTTCCACGAAAGTCCGTGTCATCTTCTCTAGCCAATCAGCCAAGTGGTGGCACTGCCAAACATTGTCGGTCGCGACCTGAATGTCACAGAACCACATTCGGAGCCAATTATCCTGGATGTAGTTGATATTATCAAGGAAAGGTGGAGAGGTTACGACTAGCTTAATGGACTGTGAAGGAATTGGAGTCATTTTATCTGCTGATAAGCAATAGAGGGAATAATCTCTCCGAAAAAAGTGCTTGGGCAACGGGTCCCGAAGAAGTCGTTTTGACTTTCTCATTATGAGCTCTTTTGTGTCCCGATATTCGGGGTGCTGTTCCTTCCGGTCATTGATGCGTCGCTGACTCTTCACAGAAGCTGCCTGATTCGGCGGAAGCGTGTAAACAGAGAAGAATCCTGGTGAATGTCCTGTAAGCCGGTTACATGCGACCATCTGAAGCCATGCGTCGGTTCTGTCGTATTTGTTCTCGTTAATTCGGTGCTTAAAGTACAGTCTCCAGGCGTATAGCTCATTCAATGTGTCGGGATGAAAGAAGACGAGGAGTTCCTCGTCCTTTGGACCGGCATAATGCAAATCCAGGTTGGCCAATCGCTTATAGATTTCCATCATAGTAGGCGGACATAATCTAGGTCTAATGAGAATGCTACCTAGTGGATTGATGTCATTCCCAATTGCTCGACAACCGTGCAACTGTGCCTCTATGAGAGTTGTGCCGCGGCCCATAAATGGATCGAAAACTACGTCGCCTGGCTCGCAAAAACGCCTAATAAAAAAGGCAGGCAGCTGTGGCTTGTAACAGCCCCGGTATGACACTTCGTGGATAGAGTGAGCTTGCCTCTGTTTGGATGTCCAGAACTCTCCCCGATAAACAGGGATTGCATGGTTGTCAAGATGTTGGACCACATCCGCTGTAAATGGTTCCGAATCGAAAAGGGGAAGAGCCTCACCGGAGAACCCGCTGCGCGGGGAAACCTTGCTCAGGATGGCTCGCTCGTCACGCATTCTAAATGATAACGCTGTGGTGTGGGCCCGTTGCGAGGATCTTGTGGTTCACGGAAGCCTCAAGTCTCACATTGACCGATGTTGTAGGTTCAAGAAAATCGAGACGTATCGCATCGATGCGTGCGCAGTCCCGAGTATTTGTATAGAGGACAGTCATAAGAAGGTGATAAATGGGCGTTCTGAATTGCTGGCGCAACTTGTGCGAGGACGAAGTTAATACTCTACGATTCGTGTCGCTCGGATTCCAATCACTGGTAGCTTTCAACTCCAGTGGTATTTCAAGCGTCGATGCGCTGTGGGCGAGCATCTTATCTGGGTAACCGGCACCGGGGCAGGGAGATATGCAATATGAAGAACCGTGGGGGATGAGGCGGTTCACGACAAAAGCCTCTACCTGATTCCCGATGGACTGGTTTGTGCTGTTGGGCCGGATTGGGCAAAACTCTCCTTTGATGCCGCTCTTCAGCACGGCATGCCTGATCTCGTCCTCGACCGCTTGGCGCAGTTCAAGTGGCCATGGATCGACCAGTCGCGCCGGCGGCGCTTGCTCCCACTTCAGTAATGCACAGTAGTAATCAGCGAGGTTTCCCATGATTCCTTATTCATCAAACTGCCCCTTTGGTGCTTCCCGCTGTATGCAACACCGAAGCCAGACCTCTATTGGCCTACAGTTCATTAACTGTAAGCGTGCTGCAAGAGAATCTCAATACCTCCTACCTCGTGGTCTTCGAGCCTCTGCGGTGAGAGTCATCGCAACAGATCTATTACACATTCGAGTGCGCCCTCGACCTCGCGAGCCCCTGCCTCGCCAGGGACTTCGCCCTGTAGCACGCGGCGAAGACGGGAACCAGCGCCGCCAGGTCGATCAAAGCGAACTTGAAGCCTCGCATCCTACTAGCAATTTGTGAAAGACGTCCGAAGAAAAAGCCGACGCGTCTCCAGAATGTCCTGTAATGGTTCTCGATCAGGACGCCGTTTCGCATCTTCGCAACCTGCGTGAACAGCTCGTAACGATATAGCATTCTCATCAGCGACCTGAACGTGTCCGTCCTGTAATGCTCGACGACCGCGGCCGGTTCGTAAACCAGCCTGTGGCCGACCTTTCGTATCCGAATGCTGATGTCGTGGTCCTCCCCGTTGGTCCGAAAATACGGGTCGAAGCCGGTCGCCTGCTCGAGCACAGACCGGCGGTAGGAGCAGCAAAGACCAAACAGCACCTGCGCGTCCTCGAGCACCCGGTCCCCGAGAGTCTGCGCCGCGCTGAACTTCCGCCAAAGGTCATAAATGCTCTCGATACGCGCCTCGACCGCCTGCCCCCCAACGCCGCCAACCTCGGGGGACACATAGTGCTTGAGCAGCTTTTCCAGCAAGTCGCTGCGCGCAACCGTGTCCGCATCTACGAAAAGAATGATGTCGGCATCCGTATGCTGCCACAGCAGGTTTCTCGCCGCGGATAGCCCCACGTTCTCGCCCGGGGAGATGACCTCCGCACCAGCGTATCCGGCAAGGAGGCCGCTGTTGTCCGTGGAGCCGTCATCCACAACGATTATCTCATCAGGCGTGCGCGTCTGCTCGCCGAGCGATGCGATACAGGCGCCAATAGTGGCGGCCGCATTGTAGCACGGGACCCCAACCGCAACCTTGACATGCTCAGTTTCTACGCTCACCTGATTACAGAGGCCTTCCTATAGGATTGGGTGTTGTAGGGGCGGCTCACGAGCCGCCCTAGTCTGATCAGATGTTAAGGGCGATTCGTGAATCGCCCCTACACGTCGGCGATGCCGATCGAGAGCTGCAGCTCGGCCATGAAACCAGAGCCAAACCTTCATAGCACGAGCGTCCCTCTCTTGAAACTACCGTAAATCTTGCCCAACGTCAGCGCAGAATAGGCAATTGTATCAAATACCGGCAGCAGCGCCTCGGATTTTGGCCGTCTAGCGACCGGTGCGATGATGCTCTTCAGTATGCTCTCTACCAGGAAAACGTGCTCCTTCCAGTCGAACCTGAACCTCCGGCGAAAACTAGCACCGTGCTTTGCAAAGAGCGAGGCGCGGCCGAAACCGTATTGAAAGGACTGCGAATAAAGACCCAGCAAGTCCGACCTGTGCTTGTGGACAATCACCGCTTCAGGGCTGTATCTCAGCCCGAATCCCGCCTGCTGGGCACGCCAGCAGAAGTCGGCGTCGCCCGCTATCTCGAAATAGGTGTCGAAGCCGCCGAGCTGCTCGAACACGTCTCTCCTCACGAGGCAGTTGGCGGTGACGAAGAACGGCAGCGAGAACTCGGAGCGCTCGGCCATCTTCTCCTGGTCCAGTATCTTGCGATAATCTATGTATCGCTCGACGAGGTTGGACGGAGGGTATGCCTCAACCTTCCCGCCCACGATGGCGAAGCCATTAGTTGGCGGTTGGCGGTTGACCGTTGACCGTTGGCGGTTGGCGGCTGGCGGTTGGGGATGAACGAGCCCATCGACGAGGCGCGAAAGCCAATCTGGTTTCGGTATGCAGTCGGCGTCGGTGAAGGCTATGATGTCGTGCTGGGCGAACTTTGCGCCAGTATTTCTCGCCTGATATGCGCCCTTCTTGGGCTCGAAGACGTAATCTATGCTGTTGAACTGCTGGAGAATGTCGGGTGTGTTATCGGTCGAGTTGTTGTCAACAACGATGGTCTGAACGAGCCGCCTGGGATAATCCAGTCCAAGCAGAGCCCCAACGCAGTCGGCTATCGTCCCCTCGGCGTTATAGACGGGCACGACAATGGATACGGGCGGCTTTCGGCTTGCCATGCGACTATCCTTTTTTCACCACAGAGACACAGAGTTACACAGAGTTACACAGAGAGGTCAAAGGACTAATCTCCTTATGCCGTCCTTCAGAACAGCAGTATTGAAGTTGATCAAAAGACCTGTTTTCAGACCGGTTAGTCTCAGATATGTCAGTAGCTGCGCCTCGTGAATCGACAACAGCTTCTCCACAGTCTTCAGTTCAAGGATAAGCCTGTTCTCTACGATTACATCGACCCTATAGCCGACGTCAAGCTTCACATCCTTTATAGACTACAGGCAGCGCGATCTGCCGCTGAACACTAAGGCCGGCCTGCTTGAGCTCCCAGCAGAGGCATTCTTCGTAGGCAGATTCCAGAAGTCCGGGACCGAGGTTCCGATGAACCTCAATCGCGAGCCCGATAACCTTCCCAGTCAATGGGTCCCTCTGCGACTCTGTGTCTCTGTGGTTCACTCCCTCACGCTCACAGCTCTCCTGAATTGTCCCATCTTCCTGCCTCTGTGCTCTCTGTGTCTCTGTGGTGAATCATCAACAATTTCCACGTTCCGTCAAGTGCTTCAAACGAAGTGAACAATCATTTGACATTTGCCAATGGCGCTGTTAACTTGTATTTGTATTTGATCTGATTTGGAGCGTTGAAGTTTGATCTGATTTGGAGCGTTGAAGAGCGATGAGTTATGCCACCACAGGATTTTGACCTCAGCAAGATGAGGGCCAAGGGACGCAGCGGTGAGAACTTTGGGATGAACTTTGGCAACTTGAAGCTGCCCAAGGTTCGTCTCCCCTGGATTGTTCTCGCCATCATTGTTATTTGGCTTCTGACTGGGTTTTACATGGTTCGACCGGGCGAGCAGGGCGTTGTAAGACGGTTCGGGGCCTACGTTTACAGCACAGAGGAGGGCCTTCGCTACCACCTTCCCTACCCGATAGAGACCCTTGATAAAGTCAGCCTCACCGAGATAAGGCGCCTCGAGGTCGGCTTCAGGACGGTCGAGGGCGTTGCGCGAAACGTGCATCAAGAGTCGCACATGCTCTCTGGCGACGAAAACATCGTCAACGTGACGATGATCGTCCAGTATCGCGTCAACGACGCCAGGGCCTATCTCTTCAACGTGAAGGATCAGGTGGGGACGATCCGGGACGCGACTGAATCGGCGCTTAGGCAGGTTATCGGCATCCACTCCATCGACGACGTTCTGACGGCTGGCAAGCAGCAGATTCAGGACGAGACTCGTGAGAAGCTCGACGAGCTGCTCCAGTCCTACACGCTCGGCGTTCACGTAACGGCCGTTCAGTTGCAGGACGTTCATCCGCCCCAGCAGGTCATCCACGCCTTCAAGGACGTTGCGAGCGCCAAAGAGGACAAAAGCAAGACGATCAACAACGCGCACGGCTATCGCAACGAAGTGCTTCCCCAAGCCGTGGGCGAGGCGGCCCAGATGGTTCAGAAGGCCGAAGGCGCCAAGGTCGATAGGATCAAGCGCGCAGAGGGCGACGTGCAGAAGTTCCTCAAGACGCTCGAGAAGTATAGGATGGCCAAGGATGTTACGAGACGGCGACTCTACATCGAGACGATGGAGGCGGTTCTACCGGCGGCCAAGAAGATAATCCTCACCGAGACGGGCCAGGTGAATCTGTTGAATCTTCTGTCGAGCGATTTTCAAACGCTTGCGCCGAGCAAGAAGGAGGCGGGCGGCAAATGACAAAGAACGCTACTCCGATACCGAAGGGACTGTATCTGCTTGGCGGGTTCATACTCCTGGCGATCGTCGTGAACATGATCTTCTTCACGGTCGATGAGACGGAGCAGGCGGTCATCCTTCAGTTCGGCAAGTTCGTGAGGACAATTCGCGAGCCGGGGCTTCACGCGAAGGTCCCCTATCCGATACAGACGGTGCGCATTCTCGACAAGCGGGTACTGGAGTACGACAGCGAGCCCCGCGAGATCGTAACTGGCGACAAGAAGACGCTTGTGATTGACAACTACGCCAGGTGGCGAATCTCCGATCCTCTGCTGTTCATGAAAAAGGTCGTGAACGAGGCGGGCGCCCAGACGAGGCTGGACGACATAGTCTATTCTGTGCTGCGCGTCGATCTTGGCAAGCACAACCTCGATGAGATCGTATTGAAGCGCGGCCCAATAATGGACACCGTTTCCGAGGAATGCACGGCAAAGATGACGGAATTCGGGATTGAAATCGTGAACGTACGTATCAAGCGAGCAGACCTTCCCGAGGAGAACGAGCGCGCTGTCTTTGAGCGAATGGAGGCCGAGCGGTCGCGAAAGGCGAAGCAATATCGCGCAGAGGGTCGGCAGACGGCGACAGAGATCAAGGCGGAGACCGACAAGGAACGGACGGTCATTCTGGCCGAGGCCTACAAGCAGGCCAAAACGACCGAGGGCGAGGGCGACGCCGAAGCAACAGAGATATATGCCGAGGCGTTCTCTCAAGACGTGGAGTTCTATCAGTTCTGGCGGACGCTTCAGGCCTACAATAAAACTGTTGATAACAGGACCACGCTGGTGATTGCTCCGGACTCGCCGTTCTTCAAGTATTTGCGCTCGGGGGCCCGCAAGTAATAAGCCATGCGGCTGTTCCTCGTCAACCCTCCCTCCTTCAGTAAGAACCTCGCGCCTCTGCCGCCGGCTGGCCTTGCATACATCGCAGCATTTGTCAGAGAAAACGGCTATGACGTCGATATGCTCGATGCGATGAATCTCGGACTCGACCACGCCCAGACGGTGGCTCGCGTTCGCAGTTCACAGCCGGACCTGGTTGGCATTTCGGTTGTGTCCGGGACCCACAACTCCAGCGTCATGCTCGGCAAGCTGCTCCACGAGGCGCTGCCCCAGGCCAAGATTGTCCTCGGCGGCCCGCACGTTCATTTCTTGTATCAGCAAATTATGCAAGAGCACGCCTGGATAAACTTCTGCGTCCGAGGCGAGGGTGAGCACACCACGCTGGAACTCCTCTCGGCGCTCGAACGAGGCACAGACCTGTCAGGCATACCCGGGCTGGTCCACCGCATAAACGGCAGGCTACTCGTGAATCAGGACCGCCCGTTTATCAAAGACCTCGACAATCTGCCGTTTCCGGCAAGGGACCTGCTCCCTATGTATGCCTACTACTGGCGCATCTTTGGCTTCACGCGCCCGGACGACAAGGTTGTTACGATAACGGCTACGCGGGGGTGCCCATTTCACTGTCATTTCTGCGCCTCGAGTTACCTTTGGAAAGTGCAGCGGCGAAGGTCGGTCGAGAACGTGCTCGACGAGATCGGCAAATGCAGCCGCGAATACGACGTGGGGATGCTCCTGTTCCCTGACGACCTGCTCCTTCTGAACGAAAAGTGGGCGATTAGGCTGTGCCAGGGGATGATCGAACGAGGCTACGATCGATTCAAGTGGGCGTGTATGGGCCGGCCGGGCAGAATGTCCGCCAACATGCTCGACTGGCTCGAGAAAGCCAGATGTGGCCTGATAATGTATGGGATTGAGTTCGGTAACCAGCGATTGCTCAACTTCTGCGACAAGAAGACCACGCTTCCTGACATCGAGTCCACCATCGCAGCGACACGAGCGCGGGGGATACTTACAATGGGATTTTTTATCCTTGGCTATCCGACCGAGACGGTTGAAACCATCGAGCAAACAATACAATTTGCGCAAGAACTCAAGCTGGACTATGCGGAGTTCAATCTGCCCAAGGCGCTTCCTGGCTCGCCGCTCCATGATTATTGTCTCGAAAGAGACCTGCTGATTGACACGAGCGACCAGAACTACAGCAGCGTGTCCACGCAGATGATAGCGCTCGAGAACGTTACGCCAGCCGAGCTCGCTAGGCTATACCGAAAGGCGTTGAAGAGAACCCGCTACTCGTTCGCAGGGCGCCTCAAGAAGTTCGCTAGGCGCATGTTACTTCGGCGCGCAACACACAAACTCTCCTGACTGCACGGCGGTTTTGGAGGCTGGTTCTGGGCCTGTCTCGTGCGCCGTTTTGGTCGAATCGCCCCCTGTCGAATCCAGTCCTTGACGCCATCCAGTTCCGGGCGATGTTTGGTTTAGTGGAAAGATTTTGAGATTGCACTTGACATTGCATATCCGTGGACTTAATGTTTCAGTTATTGAGTTTGGTCTTGAACCTTCTTAGGCAACAGATATCTGAGGCCGAGGAGGCAGGACATGATGTGTAATCTGGCTGAATAGGCTTAGGAAACTGTGATGAAGGATGTGTTTGATCAGGAGAGTTGTCCTGGTTAGGCCAAGGTGTTGGTGAGATTTCGATGTTGTCGGGGAGGTAGCGGAAGCAACCCCGAGCTGACTGCTGTTTCCAAACTGATTTTGGAAGCGAAGTAACAGGCCGAGTTTCCCCCCTTTTGCTTAATTGGTGAATCCCAATTCATATCCATGACTCAGAATACTGCTTTGCAGCTAATATGCACTATTACATAGCTTTGTGGCTTTGACGAGAGGAGGTGATTGATTTGAAAGGTGAGATTAAAAGGCTGATCAGAGACCGTGGTTTCGGATTTGTTCGAGCGGAAGATGGTAACGAGATATTCTTCCATCGTTCTGCCGTGCAGGGAACTGATTATGATTCTCTTCGCGAAGGTAGTAAGGTGGATTTCTCGACGGAGCAAGGGCCTAAAGGGCTTCGAGCGACGAATCTGCGACTGGACGAGAGCTAATAGGTGTCCTGGGTCAATCGAGCGCAAGACCGTGATCGATAGACTCGTAGCGGGCAATGCGGCGAGCGCGTACGCCCTATCTTGCATGGGGTACTGCGCGCTCGGATGACCCAGACATCAACCAGAGCACGACAGCAGGCGGTCTGCGGAAGTGTGCAGCTATCGGGCGCATCTTTGTACTTTGACTAGCGAGATGATTTGCCCCGAGGGCATTTGTGGAAACGTTCCTCAGTCCGGGCCCTAGCTTGGACTGAGTAACTGTGGCTGGCAGCGAGAAGTCAGGACGAGATTGTAGCCAGTCGCGTCCGCCATATTTTCCGGAGTACTGTTATGTGGTGTCTGGGTGGTATGGTTGAGTTGAGCTGATGCCGAGACAATTAGGCTATTCGATGGGAGTTGGGCGACAGCGCATAGACTATTGATGAGAGTCTAGATTCTGCGTGGCGCCGGCAACGGCCGCCGCGAGCGAAGCAGTGTAGCAGTCTGAAACCGGGGACGGAGAGCATGAAGAGGCAAGGATTCGCTCCGTCAATAATGTGCGATTGATCGGTCCGGTGACGGTTCTCTTAGGCTTTGTGCCGTGGATTCCGCTGAAGCTCGGCGGGCGCGGGATGCGGTCTGCTGGAGCAGACATTGTGTTTGGAGCAATTGACACCGGGATTCTGGGAGTTGCGGCACTGGTTGGGGCGAGCTTCGCGGGAGTGCGAAGGGGCGATCGTTGGTGGTGCCATAGGAGATGCAATCACGGACGGTTTCGCTGGCCTGTTTGAGGGCAAAGTCGCGGAAAGTTTGAGAAAGCGGCAGATCGAGGAGACGAGAACTGCGCTTAGTTCCTCGATGGACAAGATGAGCGGCTGTCTGTTTGGCGTAGGGTTGGTGCTCACGATTGCGTGGACTCTTTTGCGGATACGCACCCGGCTCAACTGAATCATCAAGTAGGGGTCTGATTCACATCGGAGCGCCCTCAGTGGGTGCCGCATAGTTATAGCCGATTCCAAAGGATCAAGGCCGTGTAGGCTATTCACTTTACTCTCGGTAAGGACGATATACACTGTGTTGTATGGCCCAAAGAATCAGGAATGAGGCTGAGGAGGGTCGGGCTTGCATTTTGGCTTCACGAATCGCGACGAGGATTCGATTAGGTCTGTTGGAAATCGATGGCACTAGACAAGATGAAGTGAGATTGCGGTGAGGAAATCGAAGGGATTGCTGCTTATTCAGGATGGTGTGGGCGACCGTCCGATCTACAAGTTGGGCCGCAGGACACCTCTTGAGGCAGCCAACACGCCGAACATGGACAACCTCGCCCGTAACGCTGTTAACGGTCTGATGGACCCGCTGGCGCCAGGGATTCGGGTTGGGACTGACGTTGGGCACCTGGCTCTTTTTGGCTATAACCCGCTCAGGACTTACTGGGGCAGGGGCCCGATCGAGGCGGCGGGGATCAGCATTAAGATGGAGCCTCAGGACATCGCACTTCGCTGCAACTTTGCGACTGTCGATGACGAGATGCGTGTGAAGGACAGAAGGGCTGGCCGCATTCGGGAAGGCACGCGCCGGCTCGCCGGCGAGCTCAATGGCCTCAAGATTGCGGACGACATCGAGGTTATCTTCAAAGAGGCGACGGAGCATCGGGCAGTCCTTGTTCTGCGCGGCGAGAAGCTTTCTCCGGAGATTACGGACACCGACCCTGGCCCGGGACACGTCGGCGAGAGGGTCCGAAGGTGCGAGGCGTCGGAGCCTGGGCTGAAGCTTGCGCAGCGAACAGCGGACGCGGTGAACAAGTTCGTCGAGCGGTCACACGAGATACTGAAGGACCATCCAACGAACAAGGCCCGCATCGAGGAGGGCAAACTGCCGGCGAATATAGTCCTTACGCGAGGCGCCGGCGCTGCGCTCAAAATGCGGAGCATCACGGAGCGGTTTGGGCTTCAGGGGGCGTGCATAGCGGGCGAGAGCACGGTCTTGGGAGTGGCGAGGATGGCAGGTTTTGACATCTTCACGTCGCCTCGTTTCACTGCCAATGTTGACACGATACTTGAAGACAAGGCGAGATACGCGACCGAGGCGCTCAAGGTCCACGACCTTGTCGTGCTGCACGTGAAGGGGACTGACATCCTGTCGCACGACAACAGGCCACTGGACAAGATGCACTTCATCGAGAAGATCGACGAGATGTTAGGTCTGGTGCTGTCCCAGATCGATGAGAACGTTTATGTTGCGCTTGGCGCGGACCACTCCACGCCTTGCGAGGTTGGCGACCACACGGCGGACCCCGTGCCCATAACGATCTACGGCCCTGATGTGTTGGCGGACAACGTTGCCGGCTACTCCGAGCGTTCGTGCCAGAGAGGCGGCCTGTGTCGGATCACAGCGAACCAGTTCCTGCTGACTCTTCTGGACTTCATGGGCTTCACGTATAGATACGGCTCCTGAGCCGGTTCGTGCGCGGCTCGAGGCTCAGAACACCCACCACGCTTCAGAACAAGAAGCCTAGGCCCGCGGAATACATGTCCCCATCGAGATGCTCGTCCCGCTCGAACCTGCTGGTGTATCTAAAGCGGTTGTAGCGGATGTCAAGGTTGACCTTGTCAAGATAGCCCCCACCAAGCCACGTGGGATTGCCCGCAAGCCCCAGAACGTCGATTATGACGCCTCCCCCGACCGTTGTCGTCAGGCACGGAAACAGGCTGACGCTCAGGTCCTCGCCGAACTCCTGCTGCTGCCAAAGCGTCCATTCCTGCTCCTCGTCCAAGCTCGGATCGTCCTCAACATGCCAGCGGAACCTCGCCATCAGGATTATCTCGTCGATTACGTATTGATAGACCTTTGCCTCCACGGTGTTCGTGTAGAAGGCATCGTCATCCAGCGAGTAACGGTAATAAAGCTGGACCGACGTTCTACTCGGCAAATACTGATGTAAGCTCGCCGAATAGGACTGCGTTGCAGGAAGGTCTGATTGCGTCGCATAGGACGCCGTTAGTTGGCAAGTTGTGTATTGGGTGAATATCTGCGTTACAGTCGCCGTAACGGAGTTGGTATATGAGGTTGTCCTGTCGCTGAGATACCTCAGCGTGTTGATGTCGTATTCCCAGTATGGCGTGAGATCAGAGTCGGTGTGGGAATAGGTAACCTCGACCGTCGTATTTTGGTCGAAAAAAGGCTGCGAGTAGGTGACGTTGAACGAGCTCGACCTCGGTTTGCGCAGCGGGCCGAGGTCGCTGTCTTGTTTGGCCTTCTCCTCCATTTCATGGATGAGATATGCGTCCGTCAGCCTCATGGCGCGGTCGGTAAAAACGTATCCGAGCGTGAGCTTGCCGTCTTTGAACGTCTTCTGCTCGACGTTGAACGAATACTGGTCGCCGTGTGAGTAATACCTGGTGGGCGGCTCCCACAATGGTACCTTCCAGTATCTCGTGTCCGAGTGCAGATACGAGAACTTCAGCTTGGTCTTCTCCAGAACCTGCTTGTCAAGCCGGAGCGCAAAGGCCTCGTTGATAGTGTCGTTCTCGTCGCGATAGCAGAAGTAGCTGTAGGAGAATTGGTCCTGCGCACAATAACCGTCCGCAGCTATCAGAAGCAGTATGGCGATGCCTGCTGACAAGGATGTGCATAGGCCGAACGCAGACCTTCCAACACCAGATTTTGTTATCATGAGCACTCCTTTACCTGCCTGCGCAGCTTACACATCCGCCGCCGCTTGCACCGGCCCCAGTGACCCATGCCTTCTCTATGTCCCCAAGAACGAGGAACTCAAGAGTGGGGACATCCGGATTTATCTCGTCAAAAAGCATGATCGGGTCCGTCAGAAACTCCATCTCGTAGGGTTTGACCGTCGCACAGCCCTGACAAAGCCCTAGCGCCAGCAAAAGAAGCGCCAAAATCGCCAACGAGCCAGAGTTTAGCGTTCCATCTGTCCGTCTCACTTGAGCAGCTCCTCCACCCTCGCCTCGATAACCTTCTCTAGGATGCCGACGTATTTGCTCTGTATCTTTCCATCTCTATCGACAATGTATGTCGTCGGGACCTTGAACACTTTGAACTTCTTCATAACAGTCTTGTCCGGATCGTGAAGAACATTGAAGCTAATTGGGTGGTTACTGACGTAGTTTCTGAGCTTCTTCTCTCGTTGGTCTATCGAAACAGCGATGATGACCAGTCCCTCATCGCGCTTCTCACGGTAAAGTTTCTCGTAGAACTTCAGCGCCTTGCGGCAAGGGATGCACCACGTGGCCCAGAAGTCTATCACCACAACCTTGCCCTTGAAGTCGGAGAGAGATACCTGCTTGCCCGTGTTCACGTCCGTTAGCGTGAAGTTCGGTGCCGCTTTTGCTGGGTTGCCCTCTGCCGCAAGCAAGCAGGTCGAGAGCAGGGCGAGCAAGATCAAACACGCAACTAAGCTGAAACCCACGCGACTACTAGTTTTCATGGTTACTCCTTGGTGACTCGTGATGGACTGTCTTCCCGTGTGGTTGTAACAACTTGACCCCGAAGTTTCAATGGTCGTTTCCTCAATCGGCGCCGAGCGCGCATCCCCGCATCATTCAGGTCAACCGCCAACCGCCAACTCCTCAGGGCAATGGGTAGTGATAGCCCATATCTACCATCCCGCTATCCGGCGTGCCGTCCGTCTGCGTTGTCCGATCAGAAAGCCCGGCATCCTCGGCCGGCCGACTGCCCGCATCTATGCACGGGCTATCGGGGTCAAGATAGTATTCGCCGAGTGGACCTTCGACGAACATCGGGTCATCGTGGATGTTGCCCTCACCCGCATCGTCGTCCTCGATGCAGCAATACGTCCCTGAACAGCTAGATAGGTCGTCGCCGTTGCCCCAGATAATGCAGTCGATGATTGTCGGCGAACCGCTGCAATACATCCCACCGCCCCGGTCGGCGGCGTTGGCTTTGATGATGTTGTTCACGATCGTTGCCGAACCGCCCCAGCAGGATATCCCGCCGCCGCGCCCGGCCGAGTTGTCTAAGATCGCATTGTTTACGATCGCTGGCGTACTGCTCCAGTAGAATATCCCGCCGCCAGAGATGGCGGTGTTGGCCTGGATGATGTTGTTTACGATCGTGGGCGAACTGTAGTTGCAGAGTATCCCACCGCCGTAGCCGTTGTAGCCGTATACGCCGAGCGAGGAGTTACGAGTGATCGTGTTGTTCGAGATCATCGGCGAACTGTGGTCGCAGTATATCCCGCCGGCGTTTGAGTCCGCACTATTGCCCGAGATCGTGTTGCCTGAGATCGTGGGCCAACCGTGCCAGCAGTATATCCCGCTCCCGTGTTGGGCCCTGTTGCCCGAGATCGTGTTGTTCTCGATGGTGGGCGAACTCTCCCAGCAGTGTATCGCGCCGCCTAACCCGCCGGCGGTATTGGCCGTGATCGCGTTGCACGCAATCGTCGGAGAACTCTCACTGCAGTATATCCCGCCGGCCCAGTCAGCAGTGTTCTTTGAGATCGTGTTGTTCGAGATCATCGGCGAACTGTGGTCGCAGTATATCCCGCCGGCGTTTGAGTCCGCACTATTGCCCGAGATCGTGTTGCCTGAGATCGTGGGCCAACCGCCCCAGCAGCCTATACCGCCGCCGGAGATGGCGGTGTTGGCAGTGATTCTGTTGTTTGAAATGGTTGGCGAGCTGTCCGAGCAGTAAATGCCGCCGCCTCGTTTATCTGTGTGCTCAGCCCCCTTGGCTTCGCCCCCGGCTATTGTCAATTGCTCAATGCTCAGGTGACTAACGTAGGAGCAGTAGATAACGTGATAAGCGGCCTGCTGCGCGTCGAGGATTGTGCTCTCTGAGCCTTCGCCCTGAAGCGATACATAGCTCTTCATGTCGAGTGGAAACGTCTCTCCGTTTGTCGAGGATGAGTATGTGCCGGCGGCAACGTGGATGGTGGCAGGGGTGCTGAGCGCGGATGCGAGCGCATGTGTTATCGTCTTCCACGGCGAGCCTTCGGAGCCGTCGTTTGAATCGTTACCTGCCTCGCCGTCAACGTAATAATGCGATGCAGCTGAGGCGCCAACTGTGAATGGGGCCAAACTCAGGTCGCTTATCCACTGCATCGTGCCGGCGCACGTGAGAACCACCGCGAAGTTATATTCCCCCTCATCGCTGATTGGGGGCATGTAGCAGGGAAGGTCAAACCAGAACAACGGCGTCCGGCTCATAGTGAATGGACTGGGCACGTATATGCCAGGAATCCAAGCCTCAACACTCCCTGACCAGCCGTGCTGGCCATACGGGCTAAGGGTATAGAGGCCGCCATCAGGCGTCAGCAAACCGACATACACGTCAACGGACATTCCCTCGCCGTGATTCTCGGCGGACAGGCTAACCTCAATTGTGTCGCCGGACTGATACGTGTCGGCATCCGTGTAGATCGTGATCGTTGGCTCAGCCAGAACCGCCATAGGCAGCAAGGCAAAGGCCGCAAGAATGGTACATACAAATGCTGTTCTCATGGCTCCTTCCCTTTTTGGGGGTTAGCGTTATCTGCGCAGTGCCCTGTGATCGAAGTGCAAGAATACATAGAATCCAATCCAAAAGAGAGTAACACGGAACCGCACATTTTTCAAACGGTTGATGGGCCGGGGTCTGACCTTGGATTACGGAGGCTGTCCGATAAAGGGGTCAGCCGTGTTTTTTTGTAGGGTCGATTCACGAATCGCCCACAATATGTTGTGGCGCTGAAGTCGGGCGGTTCGTGAACCGCCCCTACATATAGGGCCATCCATCCACAAACACAGGGATTCTCGCATGCGGATGCACTTATTGGACGGCCTCTTAAATCGAGGTTTTTATTTCAGCACGCGTCGTGCCGTGAGCGCAGCCTTGAGTGTGGCTAGTAGCTCGACGCGGGACATTAGAACGGACACGAACGCGAGTCGCGGGGACCTCTCCTGGATCAGGTCGGCGTGGAGGTTGCGTAGGAGAACTTTGACGATTGTCTTAATGTAGAAGAGAAACGCAGCGCCTCGGACCTTGCGCATGGCGATGTAGCCCCAGTAATACCAGCGGAACATCATCTTGCAGAGACTTAGGATGCTGTCAGTTCGCTGATGGTGCACGATCGCCTTTGGGTTGTAGTCCAGCCGCTTGCCCATCGATTCGAGGCGAAAGCCTATCTCGGTGTCCTCACCGTTGGTCCGGAAGCGCTCGTCGAATCCGGCCGCCTCGACCAGGACGTTCCTGAAATACGAGCTGCACACGCCCCAGAGAAACGCGACATTAGATTTTTGTTCGCTCCCGTAGCCCTGAGAGGCATGGAGCCTACGCCACCTGTCCGCAAGAGACTCCTCTCGCTGCTCAATCGCTCGCCCTCCCACACCCGCCACGCCCGCCTCATAAGCGACTTCAAGCTCTTGAATGAGGTTGGGATCGGCGACCGCGTCCGCATCGATGAACACGATGACTTCGCCCGAGGCGTTTTTTGTGAGAACGTTCCGGGCGTGTGCGACGCCCCTGTTCTGTTTGAGCGTGATGACCTTCACATCGCGGCGTGATGACAATATCTCGGCAGTCCGGTCGGTCGAGCCATCGTCAACAACGATGATCTCGTCCGGCGGTCGGGACTGTGCGATCAGCGACTCGAGGCAGCTGCTGATGAACCTCTCCGCGTTGTAGCAAGGGATAGCGGCCGTTATTCGCACGTCAAGCGAGGGCTATGCCCGTTATCAGCTTTGCGGCAGAGATTCCGGCGATGGCGCCGTCCGCGACCGCCGTGCAGACCTGCCTGAGATGCGAGGTCCTGACGTCGCCCGCAGCGAAGATGCCCTCGACAGAGGTGGACATATCATTCTTGGCGACAATGAATCCGGCATCGTCCATCTCCAAAAGGCCCTGAACGAACTCCGTGTTCGGCGTTATTCCAATAGAGACGAACACCGCGCTCACCGCAAGCTCCCGGACGCTGCCGTCCTTGCGACTTTTGACCTGTATCGCCTCGACCTCGTCCTCACCCACGATTTTCTCGACCGTGTGGCTGAAGACCCGCTCAACATTCTCAAGTTTGGACAGCTCATCGGATGTCTCGCCGGCGAGCCTCAACTGATCGCGTCTGTGGATGTGATAGATTTTCCTGACTATGTGGGAAAGATAGATGACATCCTCCACGGCGGTTGTGCCACCCCCAACCACGGCGATGTCTTGGTTCCTAAAGAAATTGCCGTCGCAGACCGCACAGGTCGAGACTCCTTTGCCAAAGAGCCTCCCCTCTCCCGGCACCCCCAGAAGCCTGGGACGCGCTCCCGTAGCAACGATCACAGCCCTGCACTGGTAGGCAGGTCCACTCGCGGTTTCCACCGTCAAGAGCTGCCCTGGCACTATCTTGGCCGCGTTTGCTGAAATAACCTCGACACCACACGAGGCGAGGTGCTCCTTGAACTTCGCAACGAGCGCGAAGGTGGATGTGCCGACTGGGAATCCGAGATAGTTGTCGATCCTGCGCGTTGTCATTATCTGACCGCCGGGGCTTATCCTCTCGAGCAACAAGACGTTCACTCCCGATCTCTCGGCATAGACCGCGGCTGACATCCCGGCGGGCCCTGCGCCGACAACTACGACAGTATTGTTAGGGTCAAAACCTTCTAACATAAGATTACCTCCAACATGGCTTCCACTCCAAGACAATAGCGCCGTTGTAGTTCTCGGAGCGCGCGGGCATACTCAAGCCCAGAAATCGCTAGAAAATCGGCGAAATCAACCAAATATCTCCGCATTCGATTGTTGTATTAAACGGATTGGCAAAACATCCGTCTCGAGGCAGACTACTAACGCCGCGACAACCATGCGGATTGTTTACAGATTTGACCCTTCAGTCAAGATTTTTCGTTTAGACGGGCTTATCTGGGCCATCGGCAGACTACAGGATGGCCTAACTAAGTGAGGTAATGACGTTGACAGACGGTAAGAAAATTGTCGTGATTGGAGCGCAAACGGCCGGACTTGGCGCTGCGGCTGCGGCCAGGAAAATAGACCGGCGAGCGAGAGTAACTGTCGTTGAGCAGTCGATATACTCGTCGAGCTCGCCGTGCGGACTGCCATACTTCATCGGCGGTGAGGTCCAAGACATCAAGAAGCTTACGTTCGCCGAGCCCAAAGTCATTAGAGACAAGATGGGGATCGACCTGCGCCTCAAGCAGAGGGCAATCTCCATTGATACCGAGGGGAGATCGCTTGTCTGTGCGGACCTCGACGCTGGCAGCGAATACGAGCTTGGATATGACAAGCTGGTCTTGGCGACAGGCGCCTCGCCCAAGCTGCCGCCAGTTGAGGGAGTCCGGGCGGAGGGTGTGTTCACGCTCAGAAACATCGGGGACGCGACAAGGATCAAGGAATACATTCAGGAGCGTTCCCCAAGTCGCGCGGTCATCGTCGGAGCGGGCTACATCGGGCTTGAGATGGCCGAGGCGCTGGCTCGGCTCGGGGTTCGGGTGGTGGTGGTCGAGATGCTCCAGAACATTCTCGTCAGCCTGGACCCGGACATCGCGGCGATAGTTCAGCAGCATCTGGAGGAAAACGGCGTGGAGGTGTTGACCGGCTCTCCGTTGGAGAAGATCACCTGCGGCCCTGGTGGCCGGGTCAATGGTGTGTTGGCGGGCGGGCAGTCGATCGATGCCGGCGTTGTCATTCTCTCGCTGGGTGTCTCGCCGAACGTCGAGCTCGCGAGGGCCGCGGGCATCGACACGGGCGAGTTGGGCGCCGTGGTTGTGGATGAGCACCAACGAACATCTGCCCCGGACGTTCTCGCGGCCGGTGATTGCTGTCAGGCCAGGAGCATCGTAACGGGCGGAGAAACCTACATGCCGCTCGCCACCGTGGCGGAGAAGCAGGGGAAAGTCGCTGGCGAGAACGCCGCGGGCGGCGATTCACGATTTGCGGGCATTCTCGGGACCAGCATCTCGGGAGCGTTCGGGCTGGTTTTCGCCTCGACCGGACTTACGCTTCAGGCGGCGAAAAAATGCGGCCTTCAGGCCGCAGGCCAGGCGTTCATGGGCCATTCTCACGCTACCTATTACCCCAACGCAAGGCCCCTGAAGTTGAAGGTGGTATTCTGTCCGGAGACCGGCAAGCTTCTCGGCGCTCAGGCGGTCGGCCAGGAGGGCGTCGTGGCAAGAATGGACGCGTTCGTAGCGGCCATCCACGGAGGGCTGTCAGTGAAGGACCTGATGCAGCTCGATCTGCCATACTCGCCTCCGTTCGGCTCCAGTTGGGATGCCATCCACGTTGTCGCGATGATGGCTCAACGGCGAATGAGATGAGTGCCTGATTGGAAAGTTGAGGTTTGCTGCAGCGTGGAGGCTTATATGGCATCTAATCTCTTGACAAACCGGCCAAAACATCCTACTAGAGAGGCTGTCCAATAAGTTGGCTGATAGAGGTTTTACTGTTCTCCCGCACGAGGATAATACAGGAAATCAGACAGGTTGTCAAGATCAAGGGGTGGCGTGCTCAGACGGGCCTGACGTCCCCAATGTGGCTATAAAACGACATCGACGTCGTGTAGGGGCGGTTCACGAACCGCCCCCAAGGTGCCCGATCGAATTAGACCAGGGCGATTCGTGAATCGCCCCGACACAGGCAAAACGGACTTATGGGACAGCCTCTAGAGAGACATGGCCAGGTTAAAAGTAGGGATTGTGGGTTGTGGACGCGTGGGCTCGCTCCTTGCGAGAGACCCTTACAGGCGAAAACCATGCACGCACGCCGGCGCTTTCGCCGGGTGTGAGCACACGGATGTAACGTGCGCCTGCGACATCGACCCAGACCGGCTCGCGTCGTTCAGGGCCGATTGGGGCGTTGACCGGCTCTATCTCGACTACCGAGAGCTCTTGGCCAAGGAGAGGCCGGAGATAATCTCCGTGGCCTCATGGACCAGCACGCACAAGGACATAGTCGTCGAGGCGGCCAACTGTGGCGTCAAGGGGATACTCTGCGAGAAGCCGATTGCGCTCTCGCTTGCGGACGCGGACGAGATGATCAGCGAGTGCGAGAGCAACGGCGTGGTTCTGATGGTGAACCACGAGCGGCGTTGGGACCAGCGATTCATTGCCGCCAAGCGGCTCATCGAGGATGACGTCATCGGCCCGCTGAGAAGCATCTGGGGTGCGATGCTCTGTGGGGTCCCGGACGAAGAGAGCTGGAAGAGCGACCTGTCCTTAGTGGGCGGCGGGCCCCTGCTGCACGATGGAACGCACCTTTTCGATCTGCTTCGCTTCTTTGCCGGCGATGTGAGCTCCGTGGTCGGCTTCGTCCAACGTAACACGAGGCTTCCGATAGAGGATTCGGCGAACGCGACGCTATCGCTCGAGAGTGGGATACAGGCCAACGTGGAGGTGGGCGGCAGGAGGGCGTATTTTTACTTCGCGCTGGAGTTTTGGGGCGCGAAGGGCAAGATATCTGTCGGGAACGGGATCAACGACCTTTGGATAAGCGAACATTCGCAGAGTTTCGACGGTTTTCGCGAGCTTTCGGCCAAACCATTTCCGCTTCCTGAAGTCTATAAGAGCTCATACCTGTCAATGGTCGAGAACTTGGTCGGCGTTATTGAAGGCGTGAAAGCGAACAGGTCAAGCGGAAGAGACGCCAGAGAGTCGCTGCACATAATCTGGGCGATCTACGAATCGGAGAGGTTGGGCAATATCGTGGTTGATCTTCCGATATTACAGAGAGAGGTTTCACCTCTCGTTGAGATTCTGAGACGGTAAGAGATGGAGCGCAGAAGTTGATGGCCTCATGGTGGTTTAGGATTGAGCATTTGCGTTTGATTGGAGGAACAAGGTGCCGGAGCTGAGAAAGAGCCCGATTGCTAACCGCTGGGTAATTATCGCCACAGACAGGGCGAGGCGGCCATCGGATTTTCGCCTACACACAGAACAGCGGCGGCCTTCCGACGGCTTCTGCCCGTTCTGCGAGGGTAACGAGGATAAGACGCCGCCAGAGATATTCGCTTTGCCATATAATGGGCGCAAGCCAAACACTCCGGGATGGCAGACGCGAGTCGTCCCGAACAGGTTCCCAGCGCTGGCGATAGAGGGCAATTTAGATCGGCGAGGGAACGGGCTTTTCGACTGCATGAACGGTATAGGTGCGCACGAGGTTATCATCGAGACTCCGCAGCACGATCTTGAGATGGGCGACATGCCGCTTCCGCATCTAGAGATAATCCTCTCGACCTACCGGGCGAGAATAATGGACCTGGTCAACGACATGAGGCTCAGGTACATTCTCATTTTCAAGAACTTCGGTTTCGCGGCTGGCGCCTCGCTCGAGCATCCACATACGCAGCTAATCGCCACACCGGTAACGCCGCGCGTGGTCAAGCAGGAGATGATCTCGGCTCAGAGCCATTTTCTCGACAAGGAACGATGCCTGTTCTGCGATATTCTGGCGCAGGAGATCAAAGATGAGGAGAGGATAGTCTCGGTGAACGAGCATTTCGTGGCTCTGTGCCCGTTCGCATCCCGCTTTCCGTTTGAGACGTGGATATTCCCGCGCAAGCACTCGGCGCATTTCTCGTGCTCGTCGGACGAGCTTTTGCATCACTTTGCGCTTGCCCTACGGGACAGCTTGAAACGTATCTCGGTCGCACTCGAATCACCGCCGTATAACTTCGTCTTGCACAACTCGCCAAACACCAAGGGCAAGGCCCGCCGTCCAGGCTACTGGCAGACGCTCGACCTAGACTACCACTGGCACATCGAGATCATGCCCAGGGTCACGAAGATCGCGGGCTTTGAGTGGGGAACGGGCTTTTACATTAACCCGACGCCGCCGGAGCAGGCGGCTAAATACCTGCGAGATGTCGAAGTATCCTGGCCTGATTGACTCGCACTGCCACCTCACGGCGCCTCAGTTCGAGGAGGAGCTCGATACGGTGCTTGACCGCGCCCAAGAAGCCTCAGTAACCTCGATCAACGTTGTCGGGTACACAGTCGAACACAGCCGGCGCGCGATCGAGATGGCGAGGCGATACGATGCTCTTTGGGCGACAGTGGGCGTATCGCCTCACGATGCCAAAGATGCGCCGGATGACTTCGGCAAGTCCCTGGGCACGATGGCCGCTGAGAATCGGGACGAAGTCGTCGCAGTCGGCGAGACGGGCCTCGATTTCTTTCGCCTCATCTCGCCCCGCGAAGCGCAGATTTCCGCATTTATTAAACATATCGAACTCGCCGTGCACCTCGGCCTGCCCCTCGTCATCCACATCAGAGATGCTTTCGAGGAGACGTGCTCCCTTCTGGCAAAGCACGGCGCATCGGCCGGCGTGTTTCACTGTTTCACCGGAAGTGCACAGGAGGCGCTCAGGGCTGTCGAGCTAGGTTTCTACGTCTCGTTCTCCGGTATCGTAACGTTTAGAAATGCGCAGCAGGTTTCCGAGAGCGCAGCCGCTGTTCCAGACGATAGGCTCCTTGTCGAGACCGATGCTCCGTTCCTCGCCCCCAGCCCTATGCGAGGCAAGCGAAACGAGCCGTCTTTTTTGGTCTATGTCGTGGAGCGGTTGGCGAGAATCCGCGGCGCCTCGAAAGAACACATAGCGAGGATAACGGCGGAGAATGCCCGCCGAATTTTCGGTCGAGGCAGGCCACCCGAATGAATTCGGGTGTTGGGATAATGAGAGCCGTCCATATCACCGCATTGAAATACGGTGATCAGGAGGAAGCAAGCTCAGGCAGGCGCCACCTCATCGCCCGGCTTTAGCCGAGGCGATGCAGAAGGCTACCATGATCCTAGCCCCCATCTTCAGATGGGGGATCCCGGGCGGGCGGACAGCTTCCTCTCTTTTCCCTTCAGATGGGGACTCTCGGAGGGAGGAGAGGGGGCGCTTCGGCATCCTCGGCCCACCCGAATGAATTCGGGTGTTAGGACAATGAGAGCCGTCTATATCACCGCATTAAAATACGGTGATTCAGAGAAAGAAGCTCCCCCTGTCGGGGAACGGGGCCAGTCAAACCTGACAGAGGTCCCGCGCTACCTGAGTAGGTCAGAGAGCTCGGAATAGCGCGACATGGTCTCCTCTTTGATGGCAGCCGCGTCTCTCTCGTTCATGTTGTGCTGGAGCATCAGTGGCAGGGCGGCCAGCTCCTCGTCGGTTGGCGAGGGGTGGCCGCAGGCTTCCATCGGGAAGAACTCATTGGCCATCCAGAGTATCTCAGCCATGGTTCTGTTTACTTTGGCCGCTTGGGGGGAGTGGTGGTGAGATACTGCGTCTGACAGAGAGGCGGGCATATTCCACAGCTCGAACACGTGGCCCGAGACCTCGCTGTGATCGACGCCGATGACGTCCACCTCGACCTGAGAGAACTCCAGCGAGAGAGCATCGCACCACTGACAGAACCTCGATATGTATCCCGGCATCTTGTCGAGGATAGCGAGCTTGCCGATGTCGTGTAATAATCCAGCCAAGAACGCCTCCTCGAGGTCTTGTCCGCTGTCGAGTCGCTTGGCGAGGATGCGGGACGTGATTGCACATTTGAGAGAGTGTTTCCAAAGCGCGGTGTGGTCCGAGTTGCTACCTCCGCTTTTGCGAAAAAGCGTGTGCGCCGAGGCGGTAACCGCGAGCCAACGAACGGTCAAGAAACCGAGCGCCGTTATCGCGGCAGTTAGCGTGGACACGCGGCCTGTACGACCATACAATGCAGAGTTCGAGAACTTGAGCACCTTTGAGGCGAGCGCCTCGTCCGTCTCGATCATACGCTTCAGCTCCGGCAGTTTCGCTTTGGGATCGGACGTGATCTGCATCACGCGCACGGCGATAGCTGGGAGCGCTGGCAGTTCCTTGGGCTCAGCAAGGGCACTGACCATGTCCAGCTCCGCAAGCTTCCTCCTGTCCTGCGCCATCTGCTCGTGGGCAACCTCAACGTCCAGCATCTCTTTAGCCTCCTCAATCGTCGCGACCTGTCAACTACCGTACATGCTCAAATACTCGTGCAGAACGCCGCCTATGTCAACCTCGCTCGACACCTGGTCCCGGACGGGGATATGCAATCAGTCCGATGTCGTCCCCTAACCGCATCACTTTGTGCACATCAAGCTGCATTGCCTCAGAGACGGACGCAAATCCGACACCCAAGACCGAGGAAATGCTCTCCCGCCCGCCCAGCACCTTCGGCGCTATCACGAAGACCGCCTTGTCCACGAGGCATCTTGCGACAAACTCCCATGCCACCTCGGCGCCGCCCTCCACCAGCACGCTCATAAGCCCTCGCTCTGCCAGCGCCCGAAGCACAGCCTCGACATCGACGCGCCCGTCTCGAGCCCGCGTTCTGATGAACGAGGCGCCGGCACGTCTGAGTGCCTCCTCTCGTTGCACTGACGCGGCATCGGTGGTCGCGATGATGGTCTCGCATTGACCCGTCGTAAGGACCTTGGCGGCAGGCGGTGTTTTCAACATGCTGTCGAGGACCACACGAATGGGGCGGTCTGGACGTGCTGGACTCACGTGGCGGACGGTGAGTTCGGGATCGTCTTTCTCCAAAGTTCCCCTGCCCACGAGCACAACGTCGCTCTCAGCCCGCAACCTGTGGGCGAACTGACGGGCCTTAAGGCCAGTAATCCATCTCGAGTCGCCAGACTTGGTGGCTATCTTGCCGTCCAGGGTTTGGGCGAGCTTGAGCGTTACGAAGGGCAGGCCGGTCGTGATGAACTTGAAATAGGCCTCGTTCAGAAGTCTGCACCGGTCCTCTAGAACGCCGACCTCGAGCTCGATGCCAGCCCTTCGGAGGATGGCGATGCCCCGGCCTGCGACGAGCGGGTTTGGGTCTGGGGTGCCCACAACGACGCGTTTGATGCCAGTTTTGACTATTAGAGCAGCGCAGGGCGGTGTTCGGCCGAAGTGGCTGCACGGCTCGAGATTCACGAACATAGTGCTGCCGCGAGCTAGCGAGCCAGCCCTTCTGATTGCCACCACCTCGGCGTGAGGCTCGCCCGCGCGAACGTGATAGCCGCTGGCGGTCTTGGTGCCGTCCTTGACCAGAACAGCTCCCACCATGGGATTGGGAGACGTTTTGCCCCGGGCTCTGGCCGCGAGCCGCAGGCACTCCTTCATAAACTCGACGTCGTGTTCAGCCATATCAGACCTCCGACAAGCATGGCTTCTCGGTGCGGGCTGCCATTTCAGCCCCCAAGTGGCTCGCTAGACAATCCCAAAAGGGCGTCTGCAAACGCACTCGGCTGGAATTCGACCAGGTCGTCGATCTTCTCCCCCGTGCCCAGAAACAGTATCGGGATCGAGAGCTCGTCCGCAATCGTAACGACAACACCGCCCTTGGCCGTCCCATCGATCTTGGTCAGCACGATCCCTGTGATCCCGTTCAACCACTCGCTGAACTGCTTTGCCTGAGACACTGCATTCTGGCCCAAAGTCGCGTCAAGTATCAGCAGCGTCTCGTGAGGCGCACCATCGGCGTTCGTCGCGGCCACGCGCCTCACCTTGGCAAGCTCGGCCATGAGGTTTTTCTTGGTGTGCAGTCGCCCGGCAGTATCGACAATGACCATGTCGGCGCCCCTAGACCGAGCCGCCGCAATGCCGTCGAACACGACTGCGGCCGGGCTGCCACCCTGCTTGTGGGCTATGACCTCGACTCCGGCTCGCTCTCCCCAAATAGTCAACTGCTCGATAGCAGCTGCGCGGAACGTATCAGCGGCAACCAGTATCGGCGTTATTCCCTGCTGCACATACCGCCTGGCGAGCTTTGCTATGGTCGTCGTCTTGCCAGTCCCGTTCACACCAACGACCAGCGACACAAACGGACGCTGCCGGCATTCCATCACCGAAGGCGCCCGCCTGCTCTCACCAGACGATAGAATCTCAACCAGCGCCTTCTTCACGGAGAACTTGACCACATCAGGCTTAGTCAGCTCTCGCCGCTTAAGGTCCTCGCTAACTTTCGCGACGATCTTATCCACAGTATCAACGCCAACGTCGGCAAGGATCAGCGCCTCCTCAAGCTGCTTCAACAGCTCGGGCGAGATGTGCTTTGCGCCGAGGAATATCCGGCCCAGACTTGCCGAGAGCTTCTCGCGCGTTTTGAATAGGCCCTTAGCTAAACGTTTCCGAGTTAGCTCTCTCGGTTTTGTGGACTCATCCTGAGTGCCACTTCTCTCTTGCTGCGAGGCCTGTTGCTTAGCATTGGACTCCGCAGCTTTCTCGCCCTGCTTAGGTTTCTTCGAACCGAAACCAAAAAAACGCATCTAAATCACCTACCTCGTGAACTTTCCGCCCTTAAGAGCCGTCCTGTCAGAACAGAAGGCTCCCTTCCAGCGGACAATCTGCAACTGGAAACTTTCGAACCTCAAGCATGCAACCGATTGATAGCCCGACTAGAGACCGCGCAGAGCGACTCCTTCGCCACGCCAACCATGCCCGCCGTAACTTCACATTTGGCCTTGAACAAGAAATAGATGTTGGCTTCTCTCACCTCGTCCAGCGTCTCGAAGTTGGCCTGGCCCTTGCTGATGATGAGATCAGCGTCGTAAAACGCCTTCCTGAACGTGTCCGAGCAAGTCTCGAGGATCGTTCCGACGCAATCGCTCCCGTTCTCGATCAACTCAGCGCCCGCCGGAAGCCCAGAAGCCATCGCGTCCGCCATCGTGGCGTCATTGATTACGGGCACGCTTTTGACAGCGACCTTGACCGAACCGAACTGAAGCAGATGGCCGATTAAGGGAACGTCAAACACGAGCTCCCCGGCGTTGTCAGCGAGGAAGAGAATGCTCTTCGTATATGCCAAGTCAGACTCGAGCTCTGACAGCGAGAGTATCCCAAACTGCTCTTGCATGATGTTCTCGACGACGTGGCGAAGGTCGATGTCGGAGTATATCCCGAAGTCTATTACGTTCCCCGCCACAGACGTCCGAATCGCCGACTCAAGCGGGTTCAGCGCCCTTTCTATCGGCTCGAAATCTCTCACCATCTTCAAGGCCATCTCTGTGCATCGAGCCTTGATTTTTCTGAATGGGTCGGTCCCGTTGAGCCTCGCCCTTATTCTCCTGTAAATCTCGGTCGCGATGTGGGCAGGGGTGTCGCTCAACTTAGCGTTACGGATCGGGTCGAGCGACAGGTCAATAATCTCCTTCACCCGAACTGGATCGTCAGTTATTTGCGACGCGGCGATCAGTGCCTGCCTCACGAAGCACGGGAAGCACTGTGGATGAACTCTCAACTGCCGGCCTCCTGGTCCACGTCCTGGTCAACGTGAAGATCGGCCTGAGACGACTTCATCACCTCGTCGAGCAGCCTCGCCTCCTCGTCCGCGGCAAGCGCCTGGACGATCTCATCGAGATCGCCTTGGAGGACGGAGTCGAGCTTGTAGAGGGTGAGGTTGATCCTGTGGTCGGAGACGCGATTCTGGGGGAAGTTATAGGTCCGTATTCGTCCGGAGCGGTCCCCGGAGCCGACCATGGACCTCCTTTCGCTATCTATTCTCTGGTGTTGCTGGGACACAGCGCTGTCATAGAGCCTCGCCCGCAGGACACGCATCGCGCGCTCCTTGTTTCGATGCTGCGATTTCTCGTCCTGGCACGTTACAACCAGCCCGGTCGGGATGTGAGTTATACGCACCGCCGAATCGGTCGTGTTGACGCTCTGACCGCCAGGCCCCGTCGAGCGGAACCTATCGACCCTGATCTCGCCCGGATCGATCTTGATCTCGATCGAGTCAGGCTCGGGCAGAACCGCGACCGTAACGGCAGACGTGTGGATTCTGCCCGAAGATTCGGTTACGGGAACTCGCTGAACTCTGTGAGTGCCGCCCTCGAACTTCAAGTATTGATATGCTTGTTTTCCCGAGACGCCAACCAGGACCTCGCGAAAGCCGCCCAGCGGAGTCGGGCTCTGCGCAAGAACCTCCATTCGGAGACCTTTTCGCTCCGCAAAACGCATGTACATCTCGAGAAGGCTGGCCGCGAAAAGAGCTGCCTCCTCCCCGCCGGTGCCCGCCCGGACCTCGAGGACCAGGTCCCTGCCTGACATGGGGTCTTCCGGAACAAGCAGATTCCGGATCTTTCGCTCCAGGGCCGCCTTCTCAGGCCTAAGCCGCTCGATCTCCGCTTGCGCCTCCTCCTTGAGCTCCTTATCGTCAAGCAGTTCGGTCGATTCGGCGATCTCGGTCTCTAGTCTCTTGAGCTTGTCGAGATTCTCCACAAGCTCCGATATGCGCGAGTGCTCGATGGCGAGTTCTTGATACAGGACGTGGTTTGAGAGCACTTCCGGCTCAGACATCCGCTGCGCAAGCTTATACACCTTGACTTTGAACCGATCGAGGTCCGTAAGAAGAGGGTTCAAACTGAGAGCGCCTCCTCTTGAGCCTTCTTGATTCGGTCCTCTCGCAGCCTACGTTCAGCGCCGAGAACGCCATGCAACGCGGCGATGGCGACCTCGACCTGTTCATCCGATGGCTGCCTCGTAACAAGCCTCTGAAGCATCAGCCCAGGCGCCGTGATTGCTCTGACGAAAAGCGAGTTGGGGGCCTTTGCGGACAGACGAAGAAGCTCGTAGGAGATGCCAGCCGCCAAGACCAAGACGAGCGGAAGGAACTTCAGCCGTGTTGCCGCCTTGCTGATTGGGTCTGTCTCTTGCGGGACGAGCGAGAAAAGCAGAATGACAACAACCAGCAGAATAAGCAGGAAGCTCGTTCCACAGCGGCGATGAAGGACGCCAAAATCGCGTGCAGATTCCACGGTTACCTCTTTGCCTGACTCGTATGCGTGAACGACGCGGTGCTCAGCGCCGTGATACTGGAATACTCGCCTGATGTCCGGCATCAGCGAGATGCCTACAATGTAGAGCACGAAGATGACGATCCTGAAGCCGCCGTCTGCAAGGTTGAATAGGTAGCTAGAGCTGTGAAGTATCGGAAACTGAGAGCCCAGCAACTCCGTGAAGACGTGAGGCAGAATGAAAAAAAGGACAAGGCCCATGCCAAGTGCGGCGAGCATCGAGAGCAGGAAAGGCCAGAATGTGCCCTTATCCTCGTGGCTTTCGGAAGCGTCACGCAGAGATTCTTTAGCTGAGAAGTTGAGGCACTTGATCCCCAACGAAAGAGAATCCCAAAGCGTGGCGATGCCGCGAAAAAACGGCCATTTCAATAGGTGCACACGCTCCGAAGGCTGTTTGATCTGCTCCACCTTCGACTTGATTGAGCCATCCGCTGCGCGCACAGCTACTGCTACTGCGTTAGGTGAACGGAGCATCACCCCCTCGATTACGGCCTGCCCCCCAACTGTCAGCGGCATTATTCGTCCGCCTTGAGCCCGTATTTTCTCCTAAACCGCTCCACGCGACCGGCCGTGTCAACCAGCTTCTGTTTGCCGGTGAAGAAGGGGTGGCACTTGGAGCATATCTCGATCCTTATGTTCTTCTTAGTTGAACGAGTCTTGAACTTGTTCCCACAAGCACACGTAACTGTTGTCTCATAGTACTTGGGATGTATGTCCTTCTGCATGCCTATTTATCTCCTGTAAACGTCCGTAAACCATAGACCCAACACCGCAGCTGAATCTTTGTTCCGCCTAGGCCAAAAATGTAAAGTCCAATCGAGAGTGAAGGGATTATGACAATGCTGTGGGCAAGAAGTCAAAAAAAGCCCGGGCGATGATGACAGTCCAAGCCTTCGAGACGATTACCCACGCTTTGGATGTGGCTGGGACGACGGCAGCGACCATTAGTGTCGCCGCCGGGACTTACTCCTGGGAGACTAACGGGGAGACATTTCCTCTGGAGTTGATGTCCTCCACCTCTCTGCTTGGTCAGGGGAGCGAGACGACCAGGCTCTTGGGTGACACAGAAGATGAGCGGATCATCAAGGCGACCCACATAGATGATCTGAGGGTAGAAAGGCTGGCACTGGTGAGCCGGTCGTTATTCTCAGGAGGGATATGGACCGACTGCTGTAGGCGTGTGGTCGTTCGAGACTGTCAGCTAACCGGGAACTCGGCCTCGTGCCTCTCGTTGCACGCATCGTCGTCCGGGGCCGAGGAAGGCTCGATCATTATTGAACGTTGCACCGCCACTGCTGGGAAGGAAGCATGGTTCAGCATGAATTGTGAAAGCCCTCGCATTAGGGTAGATGCTTGTGTCTTGACGGGCTTGGCGTATCTTAAGGGGCGAGACGCTACAGTGGAGGATTCGACCTTCGTGGACGGGGGCCTAGCCTTAAATGCTTCTTCGGCGGAGGTGAGGCGGTGTAGTTTCTATGGTGGGGGCATCAGCCTCGAGGATGGCCGGAACCTGATCGAGAAGTGCAAGCTAATTGGCGGCGGGATAGACGGGGAGATCTACTACGATCATCGAGGCATCTGGGGCGAAACCACCATCCGCGACTGTCTCATAGCGGACAGGCCCTACGAGAGCGGTCTTAGTGGCGTGAGTTGGACGGCTTGGTCGGCGCCACCGTTACCCTACACGTCGGCAGCCGACGGAGAGGCTAGGGGGGACAGGTTCTCGCTGGAGATGACGAACTGCACTGTCGTGAACAACATTTATGGGGTCTGGTGCAACGGCGACTTCAGGTACATCGCCGCTCCATTCCACGTCAAGATAGCGGATTGCAGGATTCTCGACAGCCAACGGAGCGGGATTAACTTTTGGGCCACTGAGGGGGTGGGAGATGACGTCGTTCGGAACTGCCTGATTTCGGGAAACTCTGGAGGGGGCGTCTATTGTTGTTACGCGGACCAGCTTAATGTTGAGGGATGCACAATCCTGGACAATGGAGCTGGCTGGACCGACTCTTGGGGTAGATATCAACCTAGCTGGGGAGGCCTGCGGGCCTCCAGCACGAGCGACGTGAATGTTCGGAACTGCATTTTACGGAATAACAAGACTGAGTTGAGCGGGTCATCGCTTAGCGTTCGATACTGCTGCGTTGAGGGAGGCTACCCCGGGGTGGGGAACATCGTGGGGGACCCGATATTTGCGAGCGGGCCGCTGGGCGACTATTACCTATCGTCGGCCGAGGCGGGAGAGGATGCGGACAGCCCGTGCATCGACGCCGGCTCCACAAGCGCCTCAATCGCCGGCATGAACTTCTTCACCACGCGGACGGACGGCGCCTTCGACACTGAGCTGGTCGATATCGGCTACCACTACGCCGCCACGCCGCCCACAATCGAGGCAAGCATCGGCGGAGGCGCAATCATAGCAGGGGCGGCAGAGGCGCCGGCCCTGGGGCCTGGGGACAGGCTGCGGGCGCAGGTAGCAGTTGGGAACGATGGCTGGCCGATCTGGGTTGACTTCTATGCGGCGTTCGTAGCGGCTGACGGGACGGTGTTTTACATTACGCCGGACGGCCTCACGACTGACTTCACGCCCTACGCGATCGACGTTCTGTTGGACGAAGGGCTTCATTTCGGCCCGGCTTGCATCTTTGAGTTCACGCTGAACGAGCACGTCATCCCCGGCGACTACCTCTTCGCTGCTGCGCTCAGTCGTGCCCGTGAGCCTTTCCGCCCCATCGGCTCCATCGCAAGCGTGCAATTTCGCATCATGTAGGGGAGAATCGCAGTGGCAAGGCCAGACCATTACCCTGGGCGTGGTCAGTTGAGGCGAGCTCGGCACGTGCGAGCCGACGAGCTGCGCCCGGAGGTAAAAGAAGCTACGGGTGCCCAGACACTGGGTCGAGTGCCGTGGGCACTCCGCCGCTAGGACTTGGCTGCGGGCACCAAGCGCCTCGTTACCTTTCCGACCAGGCTGTGTATGCCGGCCGTGGTTATCGTGGCCAGCACGAGCTCGCCGACCTCGCAGCTGTCGTGTGGAAGATTGACAACGACGTTCTGAGGGCAACGCCCGCAGGCGACGGCTCGGTCCTTCCTGCTGGCACCGTCCACCAATACTTCTAGAGTGCTCCCGACGAAGCGGTGCAGGCTATCGATGTTGTTTTGGCGCTCCAGCGCTAGCAGTCTTTTGAAGCGTTGTTTGACAACGTCTCTCGGGACCTCGTTCTTGAGACTGGCGGCCTTCGTAAATGGCCGTGGTGAGTAGATGAAGCTATAGATGTTGTCGAACTTGGCGAGGCGCACTACCTCAAGTGTGTCCTCGAAATCGGCCTCGCTTTCGCCTGGGAATCCGACCATGATGTCGGTCGAGATGAACGAGCCATCAATATGCTCTCGCAGCCAGGCGACCTTCTCGAGGTATTCTGTCCTCGTGTAGCCCCGGTTCATGAGGCGCAATATGCGGTCAGAGCCGGATTGAAGCGGCATCGAGATGTAGGGGACAAGCGGCGGATGAGCCATCAACTTAACCGTCTCGATGCTCAGGTCCTTTGGATGCGTTGTGATGAACCGAAGGCGCCTCAGGCGGTCGGTCTGGGCGAGGCGCTCGAGCAGCTGCGTGAAGTGCCAGCGGCCATGCGAATAGTTGTTGACGTTTTGGCCGAGCAGGCAGAGATCGAGATAGCCTGATTGCACGAGCTGGCTAACTTCGTTGATGATGTTTTCTGGGTTTCGGTGCCAGATTGGTCCCCTGACGTATGGGACAATGCAGTAGGTGCAGAGGTTGCTGCATCCTCTCGATACCGCAACGTAGGCGCTGCGCTTGCCTGTTCGGTGGATGACGGCGGGGTCGTAATCGCAATCCGGCCGCTCCGACTCAGATGCGACGATCTTGCGCTCACCGGCGAGCAGTCTGTCGATGATCTCTGGGAGTCGGGGCAGGGCACGTGCGCCAATAACGAAATCAGCGTTGAACGGGGCATCGAGGAGTTTCTCCTTCATCTGTTGAGCGACGCAGCCCATGATGCCGACCAGCCTAGTTGAGCGAGTCGCGTTTTTGGTCTGGGGAAGGCTGTGGAGAGTGGTGGTGGCTCTGTCCTGTGCCTTTGCCCTTACTGAGCATGAATTCACGAGCAGTAGATCGGCGGATTCGACCGTTTGTGCTGGGGTGAGTCCAGCGGCCTGGAGATGGCCGGCCGCGACCTCGCTGTCGAGCTTGTTCATCTGACAGCCGAATGTGATAATCGAGTATGTTTTGTTGTCCAATGTCGGTCTCTTGGTGCGCGAAATAAGTTTGATCGGGACGATTCCCGCGTCGACACGATAAGCCTTGACTTTGGTCATAGTAATGCAGGATATTATGAGTGCAAGAGAATATAAGCACAAGAGGTGTGCTTGTTGTTGATAGAGGAGATTTGTTAGGTTTTTTCGGCAGTTGCGTAGCAACTTGCTGATGGACAGTGCATTTTTGGGGATATATTCATTCCTGGGTTTGCGATAGTCGATCAGAGAATCTGAGGAGGGATTATGAAAAGAGCTTCTACGACCAGTTTGCTTTTGCTGGCGATGGCTTGTTTTGCCTTTGTGGCGTCTTCTGCTTTTGGTCAGGGGATCACCGGGGGAGCGTGGCCCACGCTTCATTTTGATTATGAGAACAAGCGAGGGACTTTTGAGGAGGGCCCTCCCCTCTCTAGTCAGAATCTAACCATTCACTGGAGCTACGAGGCCGGATACAGCAGGTCCAACCACATTATTGATTCGAACGGCAGGATCTACTGTCTAGGAACGATAGATGGCGCGATGGGTACCATAACTGCGCTTTACTGTATTAACGAGGGCCTTCCTGACGAAGAGGGGTGCACGCTTCCTGAGTTGCTTTGGCAGAGTCTGATGGGGGCTTATCCGAACGGCACCTGGAACACCGGCGCGCTTAGTCCGGACGAGACCAGGTTCTATTTCGCAGGCAGGGGGACGGGTGGCCTTGCGCTCGACTGCTACGATCCGAATGGAGACCCGGACAACATGGGTAATGCTCTGCTCCTGTTCTCCACGCCATTCTTGGGTGGCGGAAGTGACGCCTCGGACATCATGATAGATACGAACGACCAGCGCATTTACGTTTTTGGGAACTCGGCCGGCAGTTCGGTCGGTTATGGATTCTCTATTCATGCCTTTGGCGACTTTGATGAGGGATCTCTTGTTTGGTTGTATGGCATGGACCCACAGACACCGTTGGGAGCTGATGTATGTGCCTCGCCGGCTCTTTGCAGTAGCCAATACACATATTGGGATTACACACCTGGGCAAGCGGCTGGAGGGGGTACATACTGGATGGGCTTGGGACAACCCAGGACGATTTACGCACCGGGCGCCGATGGCAACCTCTATGCGATGCACACGATTGCTGCCACGACGTGGTCTCCGCCTCCGATATTATTTCCGCCTCCGCCACCCCCGCTAGGCGATCCGGCGCCAGTTAACTTGAAGTGGTCATACGAGGTAAGCAGTGCAGGCTCGCCGCTGGTCAGTTCGCCCGTGATCGTGCCGAGAATGTGGAATTTCCAGAAGGACCGTGTTGAGGGCACGCCGCCCCCAGACGCTCCAGCGGGAACACCGCCGCCGGTTATGTACAACAACGTTGGCGTGACGACGTCCACAATTTATATTTGCGATCCGGCCGGGACTCTTCTGTGTCTCGAGGATTCGTGGTATGCGGAGCACGACTGGGAATTTCTAGGTTGGAGCGCAGATGATCCCCCAGCGCCAATGTGGCAGGACAACAATGACGAGTACATAATGGGCCCGGATATCCCACCTCCTGGGATAGCTGTGGGGGCGTTCCCTCGTAAGTACACATCAGCGCTCAGGTGGTCATACGATCTGGGCGGGCCGACAGCCTCGACGCCGATTCTTGCAGGTAATGCTATTTATGTCCAAAGCGATCACTCGTTGCACGGTGTCGATATCATGACGGGCATGGATGTTGCCACGAACTACTTCGGCGCCACGGAGGGTATGGGGCTGTGGGAAACCTCTTGCTCCGCCGATCAGCCGCCGGGGGAATGGAATTTCACGCCTGACGGAAGCTACGAGGTGGCTCCATCTCCGGCTATGGACGGCAACGGCCTGATCTGGATGATGACGAGCGATGGCTGGCTTGAGGTTGTCACCTCGACGAACAACGATTTGATGGGCTATCTGGCCGGTGATGTCGTTTTTGAATACCACACGGACAGTGAGGAGAATCACCGGGGCCTTGAGAAAGTGCCGTTTCACGAGCAGGTCTATCCCCACCGCTATATGACTATAGCCTGTTCGCCCATAATCTCCGGCGGATACATTTACATCCGTGGCGATGGCCGCAACGAGGACGAAGTCAGTGGCGATCTTTACGGCACTGGCTGGGTGATGAAGATAAAGGAAAACGTTGTGGGCCGGTTCAGGTTTGCGGATGTGGATCCAAAGGTCGGCTACACCGAGGAGAACCGGATGGCCCGGCTGCCGACGGTGTTTACGTATGACGTGGATTATTTCGACCCGGATTGCGGTTCAGTGGGTGTTTATGACGATGAAGTCCCGCATCCGGAGAATCCCATAATCCTGTACGTTGATGGGTTCCATACATTCTGGAGGTTTCTGGAGGACCCCTTCCAACAATACCCGCCGTATCACATCGACCCAGACAATCCTAACCGCGCCGCGCGCCCGACGAGTCTCGTCGGTCCACCTTATGGCTTGTGGGAGGGGATGATTTATCAGCTCGACACTGGCGACGACGATCGCCGGCTGGGGACATACGAGTATATTTCTGACGGTTCGGTCGCGGCCCCGTCACTCCGGGAATACATTTATTACAACCAGAATGGCTGCTTCAACTACTTCTTCGAGACCGAGGATGGCTTTGGTGCGAACTCGCCGATCGTCTCGGAGGTCTATGGGGGGCCGAATATGTGTCCCGAGCTATATTTTGTCAAGACGGATGTTACGTTTGACGGGACGATATCTAGGCCTAAGAAGAGCGTTGTTGACCTTTGGGTTTGGTATTACGACTCTGACGAGGATTCACCCCGGGCTCGAGAGGTCTATCTTGACAACATAGCATATACGATGGGTGGAGACTCCGTGATAGGTAACTCCTCAGTGCCTTGGGAGGATAGGTATTCGTTCCACATGACCACGACGAACGACACGCCGAGCTTCCATTTCGAGTTCACGGACGCCCCGACCGCCGTTCATCCGGATTGGCCGAGGGATGAGGTGGAGCCTTGCACAACGAGGCTGCCCGAATACGGTCAGCTGTTTACACTGCTTCTGCGTAATGGGAAGGTAACACCAGCGGTCGGGCCGCCGGGAGCTTACACTTACAGCATCCGCTTCTTCGACCCGAAGAGGCGCTCGTCCGGCATCAATACCGGTGATGTAGGCTCGCTGAATGCCCACATGTACATCGATGATGTTCAGTATGACATGGAGCTTCTGCCTGGGAACGGTTCGCAGTTCGATGGGCTCTACACCTACGAGACGGTGTATCTGGACTATGGGGAGCACTCGTTCTGGTTTGACTTCTACTACGAGGGCCAGATGCCGTTCTACAACGAGCCTAGGAGCCGCGGCGTGTTGACTTCGGACCCCGGCAACGCTGATGTTGAGAGGAATCCGCCGCCGTCGATCGCAAGGGCGACCGCCCCAGAGTTTCAATATGTAGGGCCGACAATCGCCAAGTGGCCTTCTTTCAACCGGTATCAGGACAATAACTCGCTCGAGAACGAGGCGTTTGGGCCGACGATGCCGGTTATGGATACGCTTAACATAGGCGAGCCCGTCAAGGGCACCCCGGTGATTGGAGGGTCCGAATCGACCATCTTCGCTGGGTCGCGCGATGGCAGGGTGTATGCCATAGCAAGCGATTTTTCGCACGTGTTGTGGCAATACGACACAGGCGACTACGTGGATTGCACGCCGGCTCTTGGGCAAGAGGGCAGCATCATTGTCGCCTCGAGGTCGGGGACAGTCTTTGCGCTGGACACGTGGACAGGCGAGCTGAGGTGGATATTCAGCGCTGCCGATATCGCGGACAGTTCCCCTTGTGTCGGCGTCAACGGCGACGTCTATATAGGCTCTTATTCTGGCACCTTCTACTCCATCAAGGGCCGGGATGGCACGTTGAAGTGGTCCTACAACCTCCCGACGCGTGGCGCGGTGCAGTGCAGTGCGGCGGAGGGGACAGATTCCACTGTCTATTTCGGGTCCTACGATAACTACGTTTATGCCGTCAACTCGGGTGGTCTGTTGGTCTGGACGTATGAGACGGGCGGCATGGTCAACAGCTCGCCTTCAGTGGAGACCAATGGCAACGTGGATACTGTCTATATCGGGTCGTTCGATCACTGCCTCTATCGGCTTGATTATGACTTCACTGTCGCTGGCTTTGAGCCGATGATGGTATGGAAGTACGACACGGGCGCTCCCGTGCAGTACTCTTCGCCGGCGATTGACGGCCACTATGTATATCTCGCGTCAGATGCGCTTTATGCGATTGACAAGGATACTGGAGAGCTTGGATGGTCGTTCGTGCCAGGCGGCTCGATATTTGGTTCCATTACCGTGGACTCTGCGGGCGTAGTCTATTTTGGGGCGAGCGATGCGAAGCTTTACGCAGTCCGGGCGCCTACCGATCCTGATTTCGTTGCGCGCAAAGAGGGCGAGTTAGCCTGGTGGGAGAACGTCGGAAGCCAGGTTTGGATATCTGGCGTGTCGATAGCGCCGCTTGGCAGCGTTGGCAGCGAGGGATACGGAACCAGTCAGTATGATGAGGGTCAGCTGTTCTTCGGCTGTTGGGATGGCAACATCTACAGGATAGCCAACAGGAGCTTCAACACTCCGCCCGTGTTGACCGATCCTTCAGTCTCGCCTTCGATCGGTGGCAGCGACCAGTCGTTCCGCTTCGGCGTGCACTTCTTCGACGCGGATGGCGATGAGCCGCTGGACGCGAGTGTCTATATCGACGACGAGGCTCACGATATGATGTTCACCGGAGTTGGCGTTCCCTCGAATGGTGGATACGAGTACTATACGGATTTCACGCTGTCCAAGGGCGAGCACACCTATTATTTCGAGTTCACAGATGGCAATTGGGTAGGTAACACTCCCGTATTGCTGCCGGCAGCTGCGCCTGAAGGCCAGTTTTCGGGCCCGATCATTGACAACAAGCCGGACCTGACTAATCCGGGAGTCGATCCGGTGTATGGCGACTTCAGCCAGGAGTTTGTATTATCGGTTGATTTCTCTGACCCTGACGATGATCCGCCGGTCTCGGCGGTCGTCTATATCGACGGGAAGGCCCATGCGCTTTCTGAGCCTACCGGCGAGGGCCAGACGCCGTTCAATGGCACCTATACCTATACTACGACTGGTGCGGAGCTGGGCGTCGGCGACCATACATACCACTTCGAGTTCGAGTACTCCGTCAATGAATGGGTCAAAGGCCCAGTGGTTGGTGAGCTGAGTGACCTGACCGTCAACAACTCACCTGTCCTTGCGGACGGAACGGTAACGCCCGAAGGCGGGGACACCTCCGACGATTACACCTATTCTGTCCATTACAAGGACATCGATGACCAGCCGCCAGCGAGAGCAAACGTCGTCATTGACGGTGTGCCTCACCAGATGTCGCTCTACAGCGATTTTGATTCGGACGGCACTTACCGATACACGATGGCGGGCGAGCTGATGGGATATGGTTCGCACATCTATTACTTTGGTTTCGAGGACACCGCGAGCGGGGCTACAATGCTTCCTGCGCCTCCTCTGGAGCCGTTCCATGGTCCTCAGGTCAATGCGATCCCAACGCTTTTGGTTGGCCATGTCTCGCCGATTTCGGGCGACAGTGATGTTGACTTCGTCTTCTCTGTGCACTTCGCTGACCCCGATGGCGTCAGGCCGAGTGAGGTGGCGCTCGTGCTGGATGGGACGCGGTACGATCTAATTCTGGAGGAGGGCATCATTACCGATGGGCTTTACGCACGAACGATAAGCGGGACCCAGATCGGGCTGGGTGATGACCACTCCTTCTATTTTGAGGCAACTGATGACGATGGCTCATCGACAAGGTTCCCCGAGGACGCGAGTGAGTCGATAAGCGGTCCGGCGATCGTTGAGCCGGGGATTTACATCCCGTATTGGCAGGTTAGGAATTCGACGGGGCAGGACACGACTCTTGTGATTGGTAATGCGGGAACCAGTCAGCTCTCGTCGTCGGTGGACGTGGTTGTGCATCTTTATGCTGGGCTGCTGGGTATGGAGATTGACACGATATCGCATACGATAGCGCCGGGCGAGCAGGTCAAGGTTGACCTTTCGGAGCGTTTTGATGATCAGTTGTCGCACTTTGGGTGTGCGAAGGTTACTTGGGACCGTGGCTCGATAGCGGTGTGGGCGATGACAAAGAATGCCGAGTCGCAGGCCGTCTCCATGACGCTCAAGGACCCGCAGATCAGGAGCTCCTATCTGCCTTACTGGCAGGTTTCGAGCGATTCCACGATAGACACGTTGCTCGCCATAAGCAACATCGGCGGGACTTCTGTTGACCTTCACGTCGATTTCTACGATTTCGACGGCAACTCGGTCGGTGCGACGACGTTCACCATACAGCCTAGAGTGCTCCGTCCGCTCTGGCTCAGCGACGTCATCAATGATGCCGAGTCGGCTGGCTCTGCCGTTCTGATTTGGGAACGCGGGATACTAGCGCTTTGGGGTATGATCATGTCGGAGGATACTAGCAAGGCTTTTGAGGTAAGCTTCAATCAGCCATTTTCGTTGTCAGCAGACTTGCCATATTGGGCCTTGCAGTCTGGTGGCTCCGGGCGCAGCGGGCTCGCTAAGATTAATCTGGAGATGCCCCGGTTCTCAGACGGCCTGGGCGACAACGTCTCTCGTCTCGTTGTGGGCTCGCTCTCGGGCAAGAAAGGGAAGCCCGTTGACCTTGATGCGATTCGGGAGGCTGCGCACAATGGGTCCGCCCTGAGCTCTGGCTCCTTGGCTGTGGGGGCGCGGTCTTGGACCGCCGAGACCAAATCCGCGGACAAGGCGCCGCCAGTGTTGAGCGGCTTTGCGATCTCGCCCGAGGCGCCAACGACTCTGGACGCCGTAACGTTCTCGATTGACTATTACGATGAGGACGGTGATTTGCCGCTCTTCGCGCTGGTCGTGATCGATGACGACAACCGAGGGATGACTCTTGAGGAGGGCCAACCTTATGATGGTCGTTACTCATACCAGACGTTCCTTACGGCGGGCGTGCATAGGTTCTATTTCATGTTCTCGGACGGCGAGATGATAGTGCAGCTGCCGGAGGGCACGCACTTCACCATCAATGTGACCGGAGCCTCCCAGCAGCTGGATACGTGGCTGGTAGTGACTAACCTGACGGAGAGCGCAGGCCCCGCAATTGTGAGTTTGTTTGACCTCAACGGCAACGTTGTGGGTGCTATCCAGACACAGCTTGGAGGTCTGTACAGTTCGGGGATGCTCAAGCTGAGCGAGACACCCGTCATGCAAGGCATCGGCAGTGGCACTATCTCCATAGGCGCCGCCAATCCACTCTTGAACGTCTGGGGTGTTATCCAGAGTGATACGTTCAACACCGGGTTCGCCATCAACTTCGAGTCGAGGCACAGCCGGTCGATGTTCATCCCGTATTGGTCGATCAATGATGAGTATGGCGTTGATAGCTGGGTCTCGGTCACTAACAAGGGCGATGAAAATGGCATCGTTGTCGTCAACTTGTTCGATAACATGGGCGAGCTCGTCGGGATAGCCGATCACGAGATCGCGCCCAACAGCATGTGGTTTATGGACGCCAGGGACATATTGTTCTCGAGCGCGACCAAGATAAACGGTCGAGGGACGGTCATTTGGGAAGAGGGCCAATACCTATTGTATGGTGCCATAACAGACCTTACCAACAGGACGAGTTATCCTTTGGCGTTTGTGCAGCCACAAGTTCACAAATGACATGAATTAGACATAGGCTAACTCAGTGAAGGGTGAGGTTCGTGATTGTGCCTCGCCCTTCTTTTTTGCTCGAGGCGTTTTGCTTGCCGGTTTTTCGGGCGGGTATTTGGGAGGCCTAGCGGTATAATATGGTAGAGGAATCTGAACAAGAAGATGACGCAGATAACTGAGGCGCGGAGGGGACACACAACCCCTGAGATGCTCCAGGTGGCTAGGGAGGAGACCCTGGACCCTGAGGTGATAAGGGACCGTGTCGCATCCGGCCACATCGTAATTCCGTGCAACACAGCCCGCGAACACAGAAGGTTGTGCGGGATAGGCACTGGTCTGACAACCAAGGTCAACGCCAACGTCGGCACCTCCACGGACCGTATCGACGTCGAGCAAGAGGTGCAGAAGGTCAGGGTCGCTATTGAGGCGGGCGCTGACACAGTGATGGACCTGAGCACAGGGGGCGATCTTCGCGCGGTCAGGAAAGCGGTGCTGCGAGTGAGCGACGTCATCGTTGGCACGGTTCCCATCTATGATGCGGCGGTCTTGGCTGCCCGTTCGAGAGAGGGCGTGGTCCACATGACGCCGGACGATATGTTCGATGCGATCGAGACCCACTGCCAGGACGGCGTTGATTTCATTACCGTTCACTGCGGAGTTACTTTGGACGTCGTTCAGACGATGATAGACCAGGGGCGTTCGACGGACATAGTCAGCAGGGGTGGGGCGTTTCTGGCCAGCTGGATGCTCTTCAACGAACAGGAGAGCCCCTTGTATGAGCAGTTCGACCGCCTGCTGTCCATAGCCAAGAAATACGACGTCTGTTTGAGTCTCGGCGACGGCCTAAGGCCCGGCTCGCTGGCCGACTCCACGGACCGCGGCCAGATAGCGGAGCTTCTAAGGATCGGAGAGCTGCATAAACGAGCGCTCGAGGCCGAGGTCCAGTGCATGATCGAGGGCCCAGGCCACATTCCCATCTCGGAGATTGAGGCGAACGTCATACTCGAGAAGAAGCTGTGCGATGGTGCGCCCTTCTACGTGCTTGGCCCCCTTGTTACGGACATCGCTGCCGGCTGGGACCACATAACCTGCGCCATTGGCGGGGCGATTGCGGCAGCTGCGGGCGCGGACTATCTCTGCTACGTAACGCCGTCAGAGCACCTGGCTTTGCCGACGGTTGAGGATGTTCGCGCGGGCGTCATAGCCACCAAGATAGCGGCACATGCAGCGGATATAGCGAAGGGCGTTCCGGGCGCCATGGACAGGGACCGCAAAATGGCCGAGGCGAGGGGCAAGCTTGACTGGGAGGGGCAAAAAAAGGTGTCGCTTGACCCGAGTCGGTTCGAGAGGATCAGGGGCTCATCGCGGCCGCATGTCGATGATGTGTGCACAATGTGCGGTGAGTACTGTGCCATAAAGGGCTTAAGGTCCTTGCTGAAAAAGGATAGGAAGTAGGTTGCTCCTGCATTGTGCGGGACCGCATCAGGGAGCTGGACAAGTCTGGCGTGCGAGATCGGGTATCCAGTGCTCTGTGCCTCTCATTGCGGCTTTCTGTTTTCGTTATCTGGCACGGTCTTGGAGCGTGAGGTACCTGCCGAGTGGTGGGAGGTCAGTTGGCGATTTATAGGTGTCTGAGCAACCAACGCATCTTGTGATGAAGAGGCCGTAGTACCGGTGGGTCAGATGATCTCGGACGCGTTCAATTGGTGGTGCTTGCGGGCCTCCCCTCAGGGCAAGGTCCTCGTATCGATCATCTTGATCGCCGTTTTTGTCTTGCTGCGGATGCTTGTTCTCAGTCTAATACACCAGCGTGTTACCGACACGACTGTGGCCTACATCTGGCGTCGGAGAACAACGTCTCTGGTTACGGTGTTAGTCATAGTGCTGCTGGCCTGGCTCTGGTCGGACACGTTTCATTCAGTAGCGACGCTTCTGGGGCTAGTGGCGGCAGCCCTTGTGCTTGCACTGAAAGACCTAGTCGCAAATATGGCCGGTTGGCTGTTAATCCACTCAAGGCGGCTGTTCAGAGTGGGGGACAGGATCGAGGTCTCGGGCCATGCTGGCGACGTCATCGATATCAGGCTGTTCGAGTTCACGCTAATTGAGGTGGGCAACTGGGTTGACGCGGACCAGAGCTCCGGGCGGCTCATCCACGTGCCTAACGGCAAGGTCCTCACCGAGCCACTCGCGAACTACACAAAGGACTTCAATTATATATGGAACGAGCTTTCTGTCGTTATCACCTTCGAGAGCAAGTGGCAGAAGGTCAAGTCGATTCTTGAAGAAATAGCGACCCGCGTGCTCGCCGACACGTCGCAGGACGCCAGGAGACAGCTCAAGAAGGCGGCACAGCGCTACATGATATTCTTCCGCAATCTGACGCCGATTGTCTATATCAAGGTTCAGGACAACGGCGTTAGGCTGACAATCCGCTACCTGACGCGGCCCAGGGAGCGTAGGACAACCGAGCACCAATTGTGGGAGGAGATACTCTCAAGGTTTGCGGAGCACGACGACATCGAGCTTGCGTATCCTACCGTGCGATACTACAGCCGGGGCGAGATCGAGAGGCAGGCGCCGAGGCGAGGCGATTCCTCGAGTGAAGATGGACAGGGCTCAGGGAAACGGGGCAAGGCCCAGTCCTGACGTGCCGACCGACATGCCGGAAACCGATCGCGGCGCGGCGGGCAAGCGCTGTGTCCTCTCTTTTGCGGGACTGGACAACACCGCCGGTGCGGGACTTTTGGCAGACATCAAGACGTTCGAGCTTTTCGACCTTTATGGCCTTGGCGTTCCCACGGCGATCACTGTTCAGACGCCAGATTCGGTCCTGGAGGTGTCGTGCTGTAGCGCTGGGCGGATGCGGAGGTCGCTCGAGACAATGCTCGGTTCATGTAAGGTGCTGGGCATCAAGACGGGGCTTCTCTGCGACGAGGCAGCTATCGACGTGCTCTCGAGCGCGCTGAGAAGTCGGTTCGAGGGCATTCTCATCGTGGACCCGGTCCTCCATTCATCGGACGGCAAGCAATTGATAACGCCTCGTGGAAGGCTTGCGATGAGCGAGAATCTTTTTCTTATGGCAGACGTCATCACGCCCAACATCGATGAGGCCGGCCTTCTCGCTAGGCGGACAATCAAGAGCCGAGCGGACGTCCACGATTGCGCCAAAAGGCTCTGCCAAATGGGTCCCAAGTCCGTTGTGATCACTGGCAGCGGGCGCTTTGGCGGTGAGGACTTTTTCTTTGATGGCTCCGAAGGCTACTTCATCCCGGGCCAGACCGGGCTCGCCTCGTCGGTCGAGAAGGTTTCCGTCCATGGGACTGGCTGTTTCTACTCCGCGTCCCTGCTCTCGCTGCTCGTGCTCGGCAAGGGTCTCCGTGAAGCTGCAACGAAGGCCAAATTCCTGACCGAGAAGGCGATCCTCACGTCCCTCGAACTTGAGGGCCAAAGGTCGCGGCTCATTGACCACTCCGCGGTTCGGCAGTTCATTTTAGAGTGTGTCTGACCGTAGTCTCGCCCGGTTGCCTGTTGTGGTATGATTCTGATCACGTATCAAATTGATGACTGATCTCCCAGAAAGGAGGAGTCGCAGATGGTAGTCTGCTCTGTAACAGTTGTTCCGTTAGGCACGGGGTCCCCCAGCCTCAGCCGGTTCGTCGCCAAAAGCCTGCGTGTGCTGAATGAAAGCGGGCTTAAGTATCAGCTGACGCCGATGGCGACCGTCATTGAGGGCGAGCTCGACGAGGTCCTTGCGGTTGCGGGCAAGATGCACAGCTCGCTCTTCTCCGACGAGGTTGTGCGTGTGGCCACCACGATCAAGATAGACGAGCGTCGCGACAAGCAGCTGACGATGGATGGCAAGGTTGCTGCGGTCAAGAGCAAGCTCTGAAGAGTGGCATTTGCAGGACGTATCGCTCTATACTCGATAACAGCAGCCTTGTGAATGGCTCAGGCGAGCTCAGGCAGGCGCTACCTCACCGCCCGGCGCAAGCGGCACCCGGCAAGGCTCATCGCCCGGCTTCAGCCGAGGCGATATAGAAGGCTATTATTGTCCTAGCCCCCGAATTCATTCGGGGGATCTAGGGCAGCCGGACACCCTCCTCTATATCCGTTCAGATGAGGATTCTGGGGAAGGAGGAGGGGGCGCAGATGCATCTTCAGGCCACCCGAATGAATTCGGGTGTTGCGATAATCAGAGCTATTTATATCACCGCATTAAAATACGGTGATTCGGAGAAAGGCGCGCAAGCATGTGGCAGCACCTCATCGCCCGGCTTCAGCCGAGGCGATGCAAGAGGCTACCATAATCCTAGCCCCCGAATTCATTCGGGGGAATCTGGGCCAGCCAACGCCTACCTTCTTTCCCCTAGAGCCAACTGCCTACCGCCAACTGCTCACGGAATAGGGTAGTGGAATCCCATATCGACCGTGCCCGTGTCGGGCGTGCCGTCCGCCTGCGTCGTGCGATTTGAAAGCCCCGCTGCGCTGGCGGATTGACTTCCGGTGTCAATGCACGGGCTGTCAGGATCGAGGTAGTAATCGCCCAACGGGCCGATGCCGAACATCGGGTAGTCGGAGATGTTGCCAGTGCCTGAATCGCTGTCCTGTATGCAACAATAGCTCGCCGAACAGTTAAACAGGTCGTCGCCATTGCCCCAGATGATGCAGTCGATTATCGCTGCCGAACTGTCCTCCTTGCACACTATCCCGCCACCATCTCTTGCCATGTTCCAAACGATAGTATTACTTTCAATATCCAGTGAACTGTTATTGCAGGAGCATATTCCGGCACCAACGGTGGCTCTGTTGCCTATAAACGTGTTGTTTAGAATCGCCGCTGAACCATCTTTGCAGCAAATACCTCCACCGCTATCGGCCGTGTTCCAGCTAATCCTGTTATTTGAGATTGCGGCTGAACTAGACGTGCAGTCTATCCCACCACCATAATACGTCGCCCAATTGCCACTGATCCTGTTGTTTGCGATTATCGGCGAACTGTTGCGGTAGTATATCCCGCCACCATAGCCCGCCAAATATGCCCAATCATCTCTTGCCCTGTTTGCGGTGATCTTGTTGTTTGAAATCGTCGGTGAACTCTCCCAGCAGTATATCCCCGCACCGTAGGCTGCCAGGTTGCCAGTGATCCTATTGTTTGAAATTGTCGGGGAACTGAACGAACATGCTATTCCACCTCCCGACTGATCACTGTTTGATGGGCCCTCGGCTTTCCCACCAGATATCGTCAGATTCTCGATAGTGAAGTTGTTTACATCTTCGCACGAGATCACATGGTAAGCTTGGCCTTCAGCGTCCAGAACTGTCGTGTCTCGGTGCTCGCCAGACAGGGACACCCAGCTCTCCATGCTTAGCGGGAACGTCTCACCATTAGTACTCTCAGCATAGGTGCCGGCACCAACGTGGATCGTCACCGGATAGTCCTCTGTTCCTGTCACGGAGTCCAATCCATGCGTGATGGTCTGCCAGGGAGCGCCTTCTGAGCCGTCATTCGAGTCGTCTCCGTCCTCTGCATCCACATAGCAGTCCGTCGGAGGGCCATACCGAACCTCGAACGGCGCATAGCTTATATCGCAGACGAACTCAAACGTCCCGGAGCGCGTGAGTCCAGCAACGAAATGATACAGGGCTTCGTCCACAATCGGCGGCATGAGGCACGGCACATCGAACCACCAGTAGGCCGTGCAGTTCATGTTGAAGCGACATGGGACCCAAATCTCAGGTATCCACGGCTCAATCCGGTCGCTCCAGCCCTCGAACTGCAACGTATATATGTCACCATCAGAACCCAACAGGCCAATATACACTGCCACACTCATGGCGTCGTCGAAGTTCTGGGCGGACAGACTCACCTCGATCGTGTCACCGGATTGATATGTATCGTCGTCCGTGGAGATAGTTACCGTTGGCTGCGCCAGAACTACCATAGGCAGCATCGCAAAGGCTGCAAGGATAATAGATACAACAACCGCTGTTCTCATGGCTCTCTCCCTTTTTAGGGGTTAGTGTTATCTGCGCTGTGCCCTATAATTGAAGCGCAACAATACCCAGAAAACCAACCCAGAGAAGAATAACACGGAACCGGACAGTCTGCAAACGTTCAGACATTCGATGGGGCCCACAATAATACAGCTTGGCTCAATCTGATCATGCTTGGCTAGTGTTTTCCTTGACGGGATTGCGAGCGTCGTATATCTTTGCGTGGCCTTTCGCTGTCCCTATCAAACCATAGGTTAGTTTGTTATGAGAACAATTGTTTGTGTGAAGCAGGTTCCTGAATCTGCCTCGGAAATCACCATAAATCCCGAGGACAACACCCTCAATCGTGAGGCGGCGGAGGCAGTCATCAATCCCTTCGATGAGTATGCGATTGAGGAGGCGCTGCTGTTGCGGGAGCGTTTTGGTGGGGACGTCTGGGTCGTTAGCATGGGTCCATCTCAGGCCGAGAAGGCGCTGAAACAAGCTTTGGCAATGGGTGCGAACGAGGCGGTCTTGCTCAATGATCCGTGTTTTGCAGGTTCGGACACTCTTGCGACGTCCTACGTGCTGTCGCGTGCGATTAAGAAGATTGGCGATTTTGACCTGGTGATTTGCGGTAAGCAGGCGATTGATGGAGACACGGCGCAGGTAGGTCCGGGTATTGCGACGCGGCTTGGGCTTTCGCAGCTGACCTATGTCTGCAAGGTTGTGGAGTTGGACCTGGAGGGTAGAGCTGTTTCCGTCCACCGGATGCTCGAGGGCTGTGTTGAGGCGGTTCGGGGACGCCTGCCGGCGCTATTGACGGTGGTCAAGGACATCAACCAGCCAAGGTATCCCTCGCTTCTGGGAATAAGAAAAGCCAGCCGGAAACAGCTTCCCCATTGGGGCGCGGAGGATATCCAGGCTGATGCTTCCCGGATTGGCCTTGGCGGGTCTGCGACGTGGGTTGAGAGAGTCTTCACTCCGCCGATTCGCTCCGGCGGCGAGATACTAGAAGGCGGGGTTGACGAGGCCGTGGAGAAGCTGATGCAGAAGCTTGGTGCAGACGGCTTAGTATGAGAGGTAGAGATAATTGGGCCAATTGAGGATAGATACTGAGCTTTGCACGGGCTGCGGTCTCTGCATCGATTCGTGCCCATTTTCGGCGCTGAGCGTTGTTGACGGTGTGGCAGTAGTCTCGGAGGCCTGTAATGACTGCGGCGCGTGCATCTCCGTGTGCCCGGTTGACGCCCTCTCGATCCCCGTGGGGGAGCGCCTCGAGGGGATGCGTGTGGAGGACTACAGGGATGTTTGGATTTTCTGCGAGCAGGAGAGTGGCCGCATAGCCAATGTTACGTTTGAGCTCTTGGGCAAGGGGCGAGAGCTTGCCGACCGGCTCTCGTGCCGGCTGTGCGCGGTCTTGCTGGGTCACGAAGTTGCTGACCTCGCTGGGCCTCTTTTTCACTACGGGGCGGAGCGCGTCTATTTGGTTGAGGATGACCGGCTGTCGTTGTATAGGACGGCGCCGTTTGCTCGGGCGTTTGTCTCTCTCATTCAGAAATACAGGCCAGAGATTGTGCTCATTGGCGGGACGACTTGCGGCAGGGACCTTGCCGGCGCTCTGGCAACGAGGCTTGAGACTGGGTTGACGGCGGATTGCACGGGCCTTCACATCGCGGATGACGGGCGGAACATGGTCCAGACGCGCCCGGCGTTCGGCGGGAACATAATGGCGCAGATAAGGTGCGAAAGGCGAAGGCCACAGATGGCGACCGTTCGGCCGAAGGTTATGGAGATGCCAACGCCGGACGAGACGATGACGGGTGAGCTGATACGAGAGGAGCTTGCGATCGAGGATGGTGAGATCCTTACTACCGTCCTTGAGTTTATCAAGAGCGAGCAAGAGAACGTCAACCTCGTCGATGCTGACGTCATTGTGTCCGGTGGACGTGGTCTCGGCAAGCCGGAGAACTTCAGCGTCATTAGGAACCTTGCTAAGGCGCTGGGCGGCGTGGTTGGCGCCTCGCGAGCGGCGGTCGATGCGGGCTGGATACCGTATCCGCACCAGGTCGGCCAGACTGGCAAGACAGTGCGGCCAAAGCTCTACGTTGCGTGCGGGATATCAGGCGCAATACAGCACCTTGCCGGGATGCGGACCTCCGATGTCATCGTCGCCATCAACAAGGACCCGGAGGCGCCCATATTCAAAGTCGCTACGTACGGCATTGTAGGTGATCTGTTTCAAGTGGTTCCGAGGTTTACGGAGCGGCTTAAACGCCGTCTCTGACGCGGTGGCCGTGGCTGTTGCGTTGCGGCTCCCTCGCGGATGGAGGGCAGAAGCTCGTGCCCGAAGGGCAGACCATGGGTAGCCGCAGGCGTAGCCTGACGGTCCGAATGGAGCCACAATCCCCCTTTCTAACCTCCCCGTTGCGTTGCACGCACGGCTACCCACGGTATCCCCTTTCGGGGATTTGCAGCCTGCACCCCTCGTTCGCACCCGTTAGCTGAAAGAGGCAGCAACTCGGCCGTCGACATGAACTCCCGTGCCCACGTGGCAGCCAGCTTCAGAGCTCAACTTCAGAAACGATCAATCTGATTATCGGGGCCTTTGTGTGTTCTTGCCAGCGCAACACCTATTATAGTAATATACGGCTATAGTAATGTCTGCGTTTCCAATTGGTGAGAGTTGAAGGGAACAGTTATGCATCCGGGGAAATGTTTAATCGAGACGGCAGGTGATGTTCCAGACAAGCTTGCGGTGCTCGCGGATGACAGGCCGGTAACGAACAAAGAGCTGCCAGATCGAGTTCCGTGAGACTTTGCCGAGGACGAAGATGGGCAAGATCGACAGGTTGTCGCTCACCGTGCAAGCTTGATGGTAAGCGCTGTTTTGCATAGACGGGCCTCGCCGAGGCACTGATGCGATTGAGAAAGCGGTTTAGGAAGGCCCGCAAGCGGCTAACCCGCGCGGCGAAGTTTTGGACAGGGCGGCAGTTGCTCAGGGCGGCCTTGCTCTTGATCCCTCGATTCCCATTGGGATGGATCGAGCGACTTTCAGACCGGTCGGGCAGTATTGCTTGGCACGTGACAAAGAGCGATTGGCGGCGTGCGCTTGACAACATGAGACTTGCTCTGCCGGATCTATCGGAGCCTGAGCGAATCCGAATGTGCAAGCAGGTCGCTCGCAACTTGGCGAGGAACGTGCTGGAGCTCCTGTGGATTGTCGGTCATCCGCATCTCGCCGCCGATATAGTGCAGGTGGAGGGCCTGGAGCACATCAAGAGCGCCGTTAGCAGGGGCAGGGGAGTCGTAGTTCTCAGCGCACACTTCGGCAATTTTATGATGCTGTGTCTCAGACTTGCGTTGGAGGACTTCCCGTTTTCGGCGGTGATCAACATGCCACAGGACCCCCAGACCGCCGCCATGGTCATCAAGGGGTGCCAAGAGGTCTTTGGGATGCATCCGATCGACCGGAGTCCGCGGTGGGCATCGTTCAGGGAATGCCTGAGTCGCCTCAAAAATGGCGAGGTGATTTGCCTGATAATGGATGAGGAGGCCAGGAAGGGCGGCGTTTTCGTTGATTTCTTCGGCTATCAGGTCCCAACCCCCAAAGGCCCCGCTGCACTGGCCATTCGGTCTGGAGCGAAGGTGGCGCCGGCATTTGCGTATAACCTGCCCGGCGGCAGACAGAAGATTGTCGTCCAGCCGCCTCTGAATATGCCGAGCGAGTATAATGACGAGTCTGTCCGCCAGGCAACAGCCGTTATGACAAAGGCGATAGAGGCTGTCGTGCGAGAGGACCCCGAACAGTGGAGCTGGATATCGCATAGGTGGAGGAAGCGGCTCGACAAAGGCAGCAATTCCAGCTAGCATGACAGAGTGTTTCGCGGATGCTGATCTGGCCTGCGCCTCATCGGGCCTCGGAACCTTTTGACTCACCCGATGTTTCGTTGGACACGTTGTTAAGCGTGGCGAGTGTAGAAATGTCTGTGCAGATTGCCACAGCAGACGAGATCAATAGGGAGATTGAGCCGAAATGAGCCCGATGGTCTATTTTGTTAAACTTTTCGCGGCGCTGTTCGCGATTCTCAATCCCATTGGCGCGGTGCCTATTTTTGCGTCGCTATCGCAAGGTCGCGACGATGATGAGGTTCGACGAATCCCCAGAAGAACAGCGCTGGCGGTCTGCGCAATCCTGATGGTCTCCGCGTTTCTCGGTCAACGGATTCTATCCTTTTTTGGGGTGGGGATACCAGCATTCAGAATAGGTGGGGGGATCCTGATTCTCTTGATTGCCATCGCTATGCTTCGTGCTCGGCAGCCCAGGTCGAAATACACGCCGCGCGAGGCGACCGAGAGCGCTGAGAAAGAGGATATTGCTGTCGTTCCATTGGCCATTCCCTTGCTTGCTGGCCCCGGCGCCATAAGCACGGTGATCCTTCAGGAACAACGGTCGCCTGGGCTTGCATATATGCCGATCATGATTGGGACCATCCTGCTGATGGGTGGGACAATCTATGTCCTGTTCAAGATCGGCGTCCCGCTGGCCAAGCGACTCGGCAGGACCGGCATCAACATATTCACTCGAATAATGGGCCTGATGCTTGCCGCCATGGCGGTTGAGTTCATCACCAGCGGGCTTGCGGAGACATTCCCCCTGCTCATGGCGTTTAGTGCCGCAAACCCATAGCGGCTGATGCTCCAATCACCGTTGTTGTCGGTGCGCGCCCATTGCCTAGACGTCTCCGCCTTGTCATTCATTGCATTGATCTTTTGCAGTGTATCGCCGCAAGGATGAGTAGAGGCAGCCCGGTGTAAGTGGGCGGTCGCGACGTCATATATGGGCCGCAGATTGAAGCTTTTAGGCAGGCCACGTCTTGCTTAACCAGCTCGCTGTTGCTAATGTATGATGCGATAGAGCAGGGCCGTTTGGGGTGTTGCAGATTGCAGCCCGAGAGAGAAGCTGATGAGGCAAGAACATCAGAGACACATTGAAGTTATCCTCGACTCGATCACCGACAGGGTGTTCACAGTCGATCTTGAGTTCCGCATCACGTTGTTCAACCACGCAGCGGAGCGAATAACAGGCGTCTTGCGCGAGGATGCGGTTGGAAGGCCGTGCTGGGAGGTTCTGCGGGCCACGGTTTGCGAGTCGGACTGCGCGCTTCGGCAGACCATGAAGACGGGTGAGCCGGTTCTCTGCAAGGCGTTGTTCATGATCAACGAAAGCGGCGAGAACGTTCCCCTAAGCGCCTCGACGGCTGTTCTGAGGGACGACGAGGGCAATGTAATCGGCGGCGTTGAGACGTTCCGCGACCTCAGCCTCGTCGAGGAGCTGAAAAAAAAGGTCGAGCAGCGCTACAGTTTCTCCGATATGATAAGCCAGAACAAGGAGATGTTGGAGCTTTTCAACATCTTGCCGGCCGTAGCTGAGAGCGAGAGCACCGTTCTCATAGAGGGCGAGAGCGGCACCGGTAAGGAGCTTCTGTGTAGGGCGATTCATGGCCTCAGCCCGCGCCGGAACAAGCCGCTGGTGATCGTCAATAGCGGCGCGCTGCCGGACACGCTTTTAGAATCGGAGCTTTTCGGCCACAAGAGAGGAGCGTTCACGGATGCCACCTCAGACCGGAAAGGGAGGTTTGACATGGCCGAGGGCGGCACTCTATTCCTCGACGAGATCGGCGAAGTCTCTCCCTCCATGCAAGTCCGGCTGCTGCGTGTTGTGCAGGAGAGAACCTACGAGCCGCTTGGCTCGTCACAAACCGTTCAGGCAGACGTCCGAATAATCGCGGCCACCAATAGTGATCTGAGGCAACTTGTCGAAAGAGGTGAGTTCAGGCAGGACCTCTACTACCGAGTAAACGTCGTGAACCTGCGCCTGCCTCCACTTCGGGAGCGGCGCAAGGACATCCCGCTTCTCATCGACCGCTTCATTACGCGTTTCAACCGGCTGAAGGGCAAGAGCATAGCGGGCATCTCGCCGGACGCCATGTCTGTCCTCATGAAGTTCGACTTCCCTGGCAACATCCGCGAGCTGGAGAACATTATCGAGCACGCGTTCGTCCTGTGCAGGGGCAGAATCATTGAGCCGCAGCACTTGCCAATCTATCTCCAACCCAAAGCTGTCGCCGGGCCACCTTCCTATTCCGGCTCGCTGCGCGATGTCGAGGCGAGGCTGATAGTTGAGGCGCTTGACCGCAACGGCGGCAACCGCGTTGCGACGTCGCGGGAGCTCGGGATTCACAAGACGACGCTTTGGCGGAAGATGCGTCGCCTGGGATTGTTGGTGTAGCCCCTAGCGGGGACAAGACAATTCTCTGGGATACATACGGCGCGAGCACATTGATCATTCGTTATGTTGCTGGAATACCCTAATTTCTCGCTAGGGAAGACCATGGGTAGCCGCAGGCGTCAGCCTGACGGGGAGATTATTTGGAAGCGCGCTCTCCTTGCCCGTTGTGTTTCACACACGGCTACCCACGGTATCCCCTAGCGGGGAGAAGGTAATTGTCTGGGATACATACGGCGCGAGCACATTGATCATTCGTTATGTTGCTGGATTGCCCCTATTTCCCGTCAGGGAAAACCATGGGTAGCCGCAGGCGTCAGCCTGACGGATTGAAATTTGGTGCTGGGCCGGCCTGTATCTATTGCCCGTTGTGCTTCGCACACGGCTACCCACGGTATCCCCTAGCGGGGATTGACAATTCTCTGGGATACATACGGCGCGAGCACATTGATCCTTATGTTGCTGGAATGCTCTGATTTCCCGCTAGGGAAGACCATGGGTAGCCGCAGGCGTCAGCCTGACGGGATCCTGTCGTTGATCTCTATACCCGCCTCAGCCAATAACCCGCGCCATTCCTCCTCAAACGAGAGCCTCGCATGATGCTCCTGCTGGTTTTTCACATATTCGATCAGGCGGTCCTTATCCGCCTGAGAATGCGTGAACGCGCCATAACCATCCTGCCATGCCTCGAAATCCGGGAATAGATTCTCCTCCCTTATCCATTTGGATGACCCGGCCTTGATGTCCCTCATCAGATTCGCGAGGCAGATTTTTGGATGAAGAGCGGTGAATATATGAATGTGATCTTCCATGCCGTTGATCCGGTACAAATGACAATCCCTGTTTTTGATAATCCCCCAGATGAATTTAAAGAGCCGTTCACGACCTGCGGAAAGAAGAACAGGACACCTTCTGCTTGTTGTGAAGATAACATGATAATAGATCTGATAAAACGTCGGCATAGATGTAGGATAGCTTACACGAAGAAATTTGTGAAGGCTTCGATCCCCGTTGTGCTTCACACACGGCTACCCACGGTATCCGCTAGCGGGGATGGACAATTGTCCGAATGCATTCCGGCGCGTGTATATCGGTCAGAGTCAGTTTGCCACTGGATTGCCCCTATTTCCCGTCAGAGAAGACCATGGGTAGCCGCAGGCGTCAGCCTGACGGATTGAAATTTGGTGCTGGGCCGGCCTGTGTCTATTGCCCGTTGTGCTTCGCACACGGCTACCGATGGCATGCTCTCCGGAGATTGGCATCCGTTTTGAATGGTTGCCGTCTGCAACTACTGGGCCCGCCAGCGTTTCAATTCTGCAACCTGATTACCTGACATCCGATGGGCGATCAAAGACCACGCTCATCATGTTATCTCCCATCCAAAGGATATTTAGGCCCATTACCCGCTCTGTGGACAGACTTTGGCACGAGATATGCTTAACTACCGATGGAGGCGATGATGAAAGTTGGTATTTCAGTTTGGGAGGACAGAATCTCGCCCGTGCTCGATGGGTGCAAGCGATTTTTGGTCCTTGATGTTGAGGACGGGAAGGAGATCGGGCGAGAAGAGGTTGAGATCGCGGAGACATATCTGCCCTTTCGGGCTAGAGCGATTTTAGACCTTGGAATTGACGTTTTGATCTGCGGAGCGGTCTCAAGGCCGCTTGCGGCGATGCTGTCGAACTCAGGGATTTCCCTGGTCGGATGGGCCAACGGACGAGTTGATGACGTTCTGAGGGCTTTTCTTAACAAGGAGCTTAACGTGACAGATTTTGGAACGCTTGTAGGAGTTGGCGCACGCCAGGGCTGCCGGCGTTTTCGTCATGGGCGTCGTGGGAGGTTCTTCAATAACGGAGGAAAGATGAGATGAAGGTTGCGGTCAGTTCACTGGGCAAGACACTCGAGAGCGATGTTGACGAGCGGTTCGCCCGCGCCTCGTTCTTTCTATTTGCGGACACTGAGTCCGGCGAGTTTGAGGCGCATGATAACAGCGGGCCGATGAGCGCTGCGCACGGCGCGGGTCCGCAGGCGGCCAGTCTGATGGCGGACAAAGGAGTTGAGGTGCTAATCACCGGGCACTGCGGTCCGAACGCGTTCAGGGCGTTGAGTGCGGCTGGGATCAAGGTTGTAACCGGTGCGAGCGGGACCGTGGCGGAGGCGCTCGAGAAGTTCAAGAGCGGGGAGCTCACGCCAGCTGCGAGGTCGGACGTGGGTGGGCATTGGTAGGGGGAGTTCCCCCGTGCCGGCGGGCGAGGTCTTTAGCCTGGGAAACAGGAGAAAAGAAGAAAGGGCAAAAGTGAGAGGAGGTGTGGTCTGAGTGCCGATTTACGAATACGAGTGTCAAGAGTGCAAGACGCGTTTTGAGTTTCTTCAGGGCATCAATGAGAGTGGCGATCAGGTCTCCTGCCCTGAATGCGGCGCCAAGGGACCTAAACGGCTGATGTCGATGTTTGGCTCGAACGTGAGCAGCTCATCGGGCGCCAGCTGCGCGCCCGGTGCTTTCACATGAGGAACAACTTAAAGGGCGGTTCGCCTGTTGACTTCGCCATAGTAGCCTATGGCTACGAAGGCTGAATTGGTGATTTGGTATTGAGGAGCGTTACGGACAAGGGGGCGAAAGGAAAGGAGATGAATGATGCCTGGTTTTGATGGAACAGGCCCGATGGGGCTTGGGCCTTTGACAGGTCGCGGAATGGGCTACTGCGCTGTGCCGTCTGGTCAGGCGCCTGCGGGTTTCCCCACTGGGACGGCCGGCTGGGGCTATCCTGTAGTCGTGCGGCCGCCGGTGCCGGCCTTTGGCTTTCGCCCTGGCCTGTATCCTGCTTGGCGAGGGGCTTTCCTTGGACGCGGCCGGCGGGCTTTCAGAGGCTTTGGCGGGCGAGGCCGAGGAGGCGGGCGCGGCCGACGATTTTGGTAAGCTAAGTTTTCGTAGTAGGAGATAAATTGAACGAATTGACGAGAAGAGAAAGGAGCAAGATATGCCTAGAGGAGACGGAACGGGCCCTGCGGGTATGGGCCCAATGACCGGTAGAGCGGCCGGCTACTGCGCTGGCTATGGCACGCCGGGATACATGAATCCCGTTGGCGGACGAGGCATGGGCTTTGGAGGCGGCTTCGGGAGAGGTCGGGGTTGGCGAAACCAGTTCTACGCGACCGGCTTGACGGGTTGGCAGCGCGCCGCAGCGGGCGTGCCCGCGGGGGGTGCGCCGGGTTACGGATATGCGCCACCGCCGGGCTATGCACCAACCCCTGAGCAGGAGACGGGTGCGCTCAAGGCCCAGGCTGAATACCTTGAGAAAAGCCTGAACGAGATTCGAAAGCGCATGGAAGAGCTTCAGAAGAGCAAGGCCGAGTAATCTGAATGCATTGAGGGCGCCCGGGCAGGTAACGCTATTCTGAACCGGACGCCCGTCTTTTGTTTGGATGATGGTTTGTGCTATGAAGATTGCGGGGCCATTGAGCGAATCACGCCGGATAGGTGGCCTCGAGAGATGAGATTGGAAAGGAGTAGATAATATGCCAAGAGGTGACGGAACGGGACCAACTGGACAGGGCCCGGGAACGGGTCGCGGCATGGGCGGTCGTGGAATGGGCGCGGGCGGCGGCGCTGGACGTGGGGGCGGCGGCAGAGGTGGTGGCGGCGGTTTCGCGGCAGGCCCTGGCGGGAACTGTGTCTGCCCCAGCTGCGGCGAGGTCGTGCCCCATCAGTTAGGAATGTCGTGTACGCAGATGAAGTGCCCTAAATGTGGGACAATGATGACGCGGCAAGTGTGAGGCGAGGGAGTTCAGCATGACGTCCGGAACGGATGCTGCCACAAGTGGTGGACAGGAAGAGTTCGTGTTCCGGCCGATTGGCTACGTCCATTCTAGCTATGTCGATCCAGCCAAGACGCCGATCCAGCCGCTATATGCCCAGGGCTCACAGGCAAGAGTGGTTATCCTGCCAGAATATGAGGAGGGGCTGGATGACCTGGACGGATTCTCGCATATCTTCATTCTATTCATCTTTCATAAAGCAGGACCTGCGGCCCTGAAGGTTAAGCCCTATCTTGAGAGTGTCAAAAGGGGCGTATTTGCCGCAAGATCGCCTAGAAGGCCCAACCTGATCGGCCTAAGTCTGGTTCGACTGGTCAAGCGCGAGAAAAATGTGCTATTTGTCGAGGACGTGGATATTCTCGACGGGAGTCCCGTCGTGGACATTAAGCCGTTTATTCCTCGATTTGACACCCGATCGGACGCGCTCTCAGGATGGCAAGAGAAGATTTCGGACATAGATGCAGAAGAGATTGGTTCGCGAAGGAGCAAGGAGCCGTGCGAGTAGGTAAATGGGAATGACGGTTCTCGCCCCGCTGGTCATCTTCTGCATCGCGTTCGTTTTCTCGATGCTTGGGATGGGCGGGTCGCAGCTCTACATCCCTGTGTTGTTCTGGATGGGAATGGATTTCAAGACCGAGGCGATACCATTGGCGCTACTATTGAATGTCGTCAGCAGCTCTTCTGCCGCGATAACTTATGGGCGTAAGAAGATGATCGACTGGCGGACCGGTGTGCCCTTTGCGATTGCCTCAGTGGGCCTTGCCCCGGTCGGTGCTTGGCTCAACGTGAAGCTCCCAACTAGGCCGTTGATCGGGATTTTTGCGGCGTTCACAGCGACGGCAGCAATCCTAATGCTTTCCGGCTGGAGGCCGAAGCGAGGGGGATTGACCGCGCGTGGTCGTGTGGTCCTGGGGATATGCGGCGGGGCAGCGCTGGGCTTTCTGGCGGGCCTGCTCGGTCGCGGTGGCGGCTCCTTCGTCGTGCCGATGCTGTGCATTGCGGGGCTTGATCCCAAGATGGCCGCTGCGACCTCAGCATTCATTATCACGTGGTCGGCGGGGTCGAGCTTCTTTTCGCACGTTGCGCTGGCCGCAGCGCCCGATTGGGCAATATGGGTGCCTTGTATTGTTGGGGTGCTGATCGCCAGTCAGTGTGGTTCGAGGCTCATGGCTGCAAAACTTAAATCCCGCGGTATTAGGTTGATGTTTGGGATAGTCCTGCTCGCATTTGCTGCTACCCTGGCTATAAAAGATGTGATATTGCACTGATGAGAGTGGTGAAAGTATGCGAGTAGCAATAGCGAGCGGTAAGGGAGGCACCGGGAAGACAACGGTGGCCACTTGCCTCTCTGTTTTGCTCTCTCGCGCGGGCCAAGATGTCGCGTATCTGGACTGCGACGTTGAGGAGCCCAACGGACACATATTTCTTAAACCCACCATTCGTAGCCGTGAGACGATCTACTTGCCAGTGCCAGTGGTGGACCAGGACAAGTGCACGTTGTGTCGGAAGTGCGAGAAGATATGTCAATACAACGCAATCTTATGCATTGGTAATAAGACGCTGGTGTTTCAGGAACTCTGCCATGCGTGCGGAGGCTGTTACCTTGTCTGCCCAGCAAACGCTATCACCGAGGTGGACAGAGAGATTGGCGTGGTCGAGGAGGGCTTCGCGGGCGAAGTTCGGTTCGCCCACGGGAAGCTCAAGATCGGCGAGGCGCTCTCCCCTCCCCTTGTCAAGGGTGTCAAACGGCGAGCTCTTAGCAATGGCATCACGGTGCTGGACGCGCCGCCCGGCACGTCTTGTCCAGTTGTCGAGACGATAATGCACGCGGACCTGGTCGTTCTAGTGACTGAGCCCACGCCCTTCGGCCTCAACGACCTCAAGCTCGCGGTCGATATGACACGGCAGGTTGGTGCCGAGTTCGGGGTCATCATCAATCGCAGCGACATTGGGGACGACAAGACAAAAAAGTTCTGCCAGCAGCATAGAATAGAGCTGTTGGGCGAGATACCGGACGACAGAGACGTTGCGGTAGCCTATTCGCACGGCGAGCTGCCCATTGATGCCGTTAGTGGCTATTCGGATTACCTGCGCCCCCTCGTTGAGAAGGTATTGGGAGGTGAACGATGAAGGAGCTTGTCGTGGTCTCGGGCAAGGGGGGAACTGGCAAGACCAGCATCTTGGCCTCGTTCGCAGCACTGGCCAAAAACAGGGCTGTGGCCGCTGACTGCGATGTTGACGCCGCCGACCTACATCTCGTCCTTACGCCTCGTGTAATATCTCGCCACAAGTTTGTCGGTGCGCGTGAGGTTCGGATACTGCCGGGCCACTGCACGGCTTGCGGGAAGTGCGAGGAGATATGTAGGTTTGATGCGATATACTTCGATGGGCCTGGTAACGGTATTGTCCCAAAGACGTTCAGGATCGACCCGTTGGCGTGTGAGGGCTGCGGCGTATGTGCATACTTCTGTGCTGAAGACGCCATCGAATCGAAGGACGCACAGAGCGGCGAATGGTACATCTCCGAGACGAGGCATGGGCCAATGGTGCACGCTAAGCTCTTTGCGGCTCAGGAGAACAGCGGTAAGCTCGTCTCACTGGTTCGCAAGGAGGCGAAGGAGCTGGCAAAAAAGAGGGGTTTGGACTTGCTTCTGGTCGATGGCTCGCCCGGCATTGGCTGCCCGGTCATCGCCTCGGTTACGGGGGCTGATTTCGTGCTGATCGTTACTGAGCCGACCCTCTCGGGCAAGCATGATTTTGAGCGTGTTTTGGGCCTGACCAAACATTTCGGGACCAAGTCCGGCGTCTGCGTCAACAAGTTCGACCTCAACCCCGAGATGACGGAGGAGATCGAGGCGTTTGCGAGGGCAAACGGCGTGGAGGTCCTTCCGAGGGTCAGATACGATGCCGCGGTTACAAAGGCACAAGTTATGGGCGCCACGGTCGTGGAGTACACTGGCGGGGCTGTCGCACAGGAGATCAGGACGCTCTGGGGGCGAGTTACGTTGGCTATGGGGTGATTGGTTGACAGTTGGACCCCCAAGGCGGGACATCAGGGACGGCGCTTTCAAAGGGCGAAGAGGTCGGTAGGGGCGATTCACGAATCGCCCTTGATATGTCGATTCAATCAGGCTAGGGCGGCTCGTGAGCCGCCCCTACGATAAGGGGGCGCGAGGTAATGACGCCATTCGATTTTGATAATGTTGCGGGTCGATACGATGATTGGTATGGCGGTCCGGTTGGGCGAGTGTATGACCGTATCGAGAAGAGGGCCGTTGCCGAGGCGCTTGGGTCGAGTCCAAAGGGCCGGCGGATGCTTGAGATTGGCTGCGGCACCGGGCACTGGGCTGAGTTTTTCTCCGAGCTTGGCTTGGAGGTTTTTGGTGTTGATCTGTCTCTAGGGATGATGCGTGTGGCGCAATCAAAGGGGATTGTGCGCGCTAGGTTCGCCCTGGCGGACGCCTCGAGTCTGCCTTTTCCAAGCAGCAGTTTTGACGTCGGGTGCGCCATCACGACGCTTGAGTTTGTGTCCGATGCCAGTGTGGTGCTCGAGGAGCTTACCCGATGCGTAAGGCCCGGCGGAAGAATAGTCGTCGGCGTGCTCAATCGGGTCTCCTTGCTCGCCTGGCTCAGGCGTCGTCGCGGCTCGCCGGTCGTTCGTGAGTCGCGTTTGATGACCGCCGGCGAGCTGCTGCGGCTCCTCGCTGGCCTCGGGGATGCATCTGTGCTCTCGACTGCGTTTGTGCTGCCGTGGCGAGGCCTTCTTTGGCTGTCGAGGGTTCTAGATGCGGTGGGTCGTATTCTGCGGCTGCCGTTTGGGGATTTTCTGGTTGGAACTGTTAAGGTAGAGCGGTCTAGAGAGGTGAAAGAATGAAAAGCGGCGAAGGATGTGGACGTTCGGGGCAGGGCGGTTTCGCACGCCAGGGAACAGATGGCAAGATGAAAAGCGACCTCGACGACCGTCAGGAGATTGCTGGCCAACTCTCGCATATCGGGCATAAGATACTTGTTCTGTCTGGCAAGGGCGGTGTGGGGAAGAGCACGGTTGCTGCGAACCTCGCGCTTTTTCTGGGGGAGCAAGGCAATAAAGTGGGCCTTCTGGATATAGACATTCACGGGCCAAGTATCCCGAAGCTGCTCGGCCTTGAGAACGCGAGGGCCGAGGGCCTGGAACATAAGATTCTCCCCGTCTCAGTCGGCGAGCATCTGAAGGTCATGTCCATCGGTTTCTTGCTCGACAGGAGCGATACGGCTGTCATCTGGCGGGGGCCGATGAAATACGGCGTGATAAAGCAGTTTTTGAAGGACGTTCGGTGGGGCGATCTGGACTATTTGATCGTGGATTCGCCGCCTGGCACGGGCGATGAGCCGCTCTCAGTTGCCCAGCTGATTCAGGACGTTGACGGAGCAATCATCGTAACTACGCCTCAGGAGTTATCGCTGATCGATGTGCGGAAGTGCATCAATTTTTGCGAGAAGCTTCGTGTACCTGTAATTGGTGTGATTGAGAACATGAGCGGTTTCGTGTGTCCCAATTGTGGCGAGAGGGTGGACATTTTCAAGGCCGGCGGTGGGGCAAAGATGGCCCGTGAACTGCGTGTCCCATACCTGGGGAGCATACCCATCGATCCGGCGATCGTTGTCGCGTCGGACGCTGGCAGGCCGTTGGCAGGCGAGGGCGAGGGCCCGGGCGCGGCGGCGGCGTTCGCCCAGATTGCCAGGGGAGTTCTTGATTACAGACGGGAGAAGACCGCGGGCCTGCCAGGGTGGGCCGGCGGTGGTGCGGAGCTCACGGCCAAAACGCCTGACTCGATCTCAGCGACAGATCACAAGGAGGACCAGATGCGAGTAGCGATTCCCATTGTCGGTGGCAAGCTGTCACCGCATTTTGGACACTGCGAGCAGTTCGCAATTTTCGGTGTTGACGCAGCAAATAAGCAAATAACCGGCCCCGAAACGATCAGCTCGCCGGCTCACGAGCCGGGTCTTCTGCCCAAGTGGCTGAGCGAGCACGAGGTCAACGTCATCATCTCTGGTGGGATGGGTTCGCGGGCCAAGAGGCTCTTTGACGAGCAGAACATAGATGTGATTGTGGGCGTCTCGAGCGATGAGCCAAAGGCGCTGATCGAGGCCTATGCTGCGGGCGTGCTGACGTCCGGGGAGAATATCTGCGATCACTGACGTTGGGCCGGCGTTCTTTGGTTTGGCGGCCATTGTGAACGGAGAAGGAGTGAGTCAGATCTGGGGGGGGCAGAAGGCCGGATTCTTGTGGAGGAGGCCCCAATCCGCGGCACCAAGTCTGAATATGTAGCAACTTCCGAGAAGCTCCAGCAACTGAGGAGCCTGCTTGCCGGAATGCAGAGCGTTCTCGTTGCCTATTCTGGGGGAGCGGACAGCGCCTTTCTGCTGAAGGTGGCCTCTGACGTTCTGGGCAGCGCGGTAACTGCGGAGACGGCGACGGGCAAGATATATCCGCGGCACGAGCTTGAGCAGGCGAAGTTGCTGGCCCAGGAGCTCGGCGTCAGGCACGTTGTTTTCCCGGCGGATCAGATGACGGACGCAGAATTCGTGGCAAACGGGAAGGACCGGTGCTATCGCTGTGGGACGCTCGTCGGTGACCTGCTGCTCCGGGAGGCGGCAAAGGTGGGGGCAGCTGTCGTAGTGAACGGTGTGAACCAAGACGACGAGAGCGATTACCGTCCGGGGATGAGGGCGGCCAGGGAGCTTGGCATCCGAAGCCCGCTCAGGGAGGCGAGGCTTGGGAAGCGTGAGATCGTCGCCCTGTCCAAGGGATTCGGCCTTCCGACTTGGGACAAGCCGTCGAATTCGTGTCTGGCGACGCGTGTTCCGTTTGGGGAGAAGCTAACGGTGGAGCGACTTTCCAGGATAGAGGCGTGCGAGGAGTTCATGAGGGAGTTGGGTTTTAGCCAAGTCAGGGTGCGGGACCACGCGGACACAGCGAGAATCGAGGTTCCCAGTGCGGACCTCCCGCGGGTAGTTGAGAAAGAGATTGCGGCGGTGATAGTTGAGAGTTTCAAAGCGCTTGGCTACACGTTCGTAAGCTTGGACGTTGAGGGATACAGAACAGGCAGCATGAACGAGGTGCTCAAAGAAGGGGTTAGCCGTGGACAGAGAGAGTATTAGGGAGCTTCTTTCGGACGTTTCGGCGCACAAGACCACGCCCGGCGAGGCGTTTGAACGGCTGAAGTCTCTTCCTTACGAGGACCTGGGCTGGGCCAAAGTCGATACTCATAGAGCTCTGCGCAAGGGATTTGCCGAGGTGGTGCTCTGCACGGGCAAGACGAACGAGCAGATCGCCAAGATTGTGCAGACTCTTTCCTCTTATGGGGCGCCCATCCTGGCGACAAAAGCCAGCGACTCGGTGTTTGATGCGATCCGGAATGTCGAAAGCAGTGCAGTCTATTTCGAGACGGCGAGGGTGGTGCTGGTCGGTGAGCGGCGCAGTCCGGTGAATGATAATCTGATCTTGATCGTGAGCGCGGGCACGTCGGACCTACCGATAGCAGAGGAGGCGGCCGTAACCGCTGAGGCAATGGGCAACCGGGTGGACCGGCTGTACGACGTTGGTGTTGCGGGCCTTCATCGGCTTCTTGGGAGCAGGGAGAAGTTGACGTCTGCAAACGTTATCGTCGTCGTGGCCGGCATGGAGGGCGCCCTGCCAAGCATCGTTGGCGGGGTTGTGGATAGGCCGGTCATCGCGGTGCCGACTAGCGTGGGATACGGCGCAAGTTTCGGAGGTCTCTCGGCTTTGCTGGGGATGCTGAACTCGTGCGTGCCGGGCGTCTTGGTGGTGAACATTGACAACGGTTTTGGAGCTGGATATGCGGCCAGCGTGATAAACCGGATGGGAGAATAACGTGAGAATCGCATACTTCGATTGTTTCTCCGGGGCCAGCGGGGACATGTTTATCGGCTCTTTGCTGGATGCTGGCCTATCACTTGATCGGCTCGAGCAGGAGCTGCGCAAGCTCAAGGTCTCCGGGGTTGAGCTGAGCGCAGTGAAGGGCATGAAGGGGGCGTTGTCGGGCACGAAGTTCCGGGTTGATGCCGGGGAGGAGCACGTGCATCGACACCTGGGTGACATACTCAAGATTATCGACCAGAGCGAGCTGAGCGACGCTGTTAAGGCCAAGAGCAAGGCGGTCTTCGAGCAGGTCGCGAAGGTCGAGGGCGGCATTCATCAAAAAGATGCTGAAACGATTCATTTTCACGAGGTAGGAGCCCTTGATTCCATAGTTGACATCATTGGCTCCATTGCTGCGCTCGAGCTATTGGGCATCGAGAGGGCATATTGCTCCAGAGTTCACGTCGGAACTGGTTTCGTGAAGTGCCAGCATGGCGAGATTCCTGTCCCGGCGCCGGCGACCCTTGCGCTGCTCAAGGGGCTGCCAGTCTATTCGCGTGGGATCGAGGCGGAGCTTGTTACCCCGACCGGGGCAGCGCTTCTGCGGAATCTCTGCGTCGCTTTCGGGGCCATGCCGCCGATGAAGGTGAATGCCATTGGTTATGGGCTTGGCACGAGGGACCTTGAGATACCGAATATGTTGAGGGTCGTGATCGGCGATACGGACAGCGGTGAGTACGATCACGATCAGGTCGTCCTTCTAGAGACCAACATCGATGACATGAGCGCGGAGCTGCTGAGCGCCGCCTGCGAGGCGCTCTTTGGTGAGGGTGCCCTCGATGTGTTCGTAACGCCGACTGTGATGAAGAAGGGCCGGGCGGGGTTCATACTCAGCGTTCTCACGTCGCACGAGAAGCTGGATGATTGCCTCAGGGCGGTCTTTGTGCACACGAGCACGCTCGGAGTGCGAGTTGGCGAGGTGAATCGTAGGAAGCTTTTCAGAGAAAGCACTCTCGTTGACACCGAATATGGGCAGGTAACAGTTAAGATCGGCAGGACTTCAGACGAGATTATGAATGTGGCTCCGGACTATAAGTCGTGTCGAGATGCCGCCCTTCGAGCGCACGTGAGCCTGAAGGAAGTCTATGATGCTGCGACGTTGGCAGCGAGAGAGAGTCTGGGCAGCGCGAAAGAGCCTGGGCAGCGCGAGCTGATGAATGGGGGCATCTCATCGCGCTGCGAATAGCGCGATTGAACCGAACGAGTGCTCTGATTGACGCGTTGCTTCGCCAGGCCAGGTCTTATGGCGCGATGTCTGGGCGTTCCGACCGTCTGCTCGGAGCTTTTTTGGGGCGCCGCCGCTAAACGCAGTATTGAGTAGGCTTGCGTTGCGACCTCGCACCCTGCGTGGTCGTGATAATGTTTATGCAATTGCGAATCGATATTGAAAAAGGCAAGCTGGTAGGCTAGTCTGAGTGTGAGCATTATTGGAACGTCTTTTTGATCGAAAGTGAGTGTGTAGGATGGATGTCTATCTAGTTACTGGGGGCGCCGGTTTCATAGGGTCAAACATAGCCGAGCGCCTCGTGCGTCTGGGCAGGGCAGTGAGGGTGCTCGACAACTTCAGCACTGGGAAGCGAGAGAATCTCTCGGCTTTTGGGGACAGTATAGACGTGATCGAGGGTGATATCGCCGAGCTGTCCGTGTGCAAGAGGGCGGTCTTAGGGGTTAAGTATGTGCTGCATCAGGCCGCTCTTCCCTCGGTGCCTCGCTCAGTGAAGGACCCGATAGCTACAAACAATGCGAACGTTGTAGGAACGCTGAACATGCTTCAGGCTGCGAGAGAGGCGGGCGTGAAGCGATTCGACTTTCTGGACTTACGTTGGTAGGGGCGCTCTAGTGAAATTCCGCTATTACCTTTCTTGACGGACCGCGAGTTGACAATCCAAGTAGAGAGAGGTGGCTATGACTGAAACATCAGCGTGCTCTGGTCGTCTCCAACAGGATGGGACGAGTGCTGGAGGCCGCAAGAGTCTGTTGGCTTGGTTGTTCATCGCAGGCCTCGGGTTGGCGGCGGTAGGGTTGGTGACAGTAGTTACTTCAAAGTACGGACCTGGCCTTACCAGAGACTCCGTTCAATATATATCCGGAGCGGTCAGCCTCGTTTCTGGTAATGGCTTAACGAGCTATACTGGCGAGCCAATCACTTTGTGGCCGCCACTGTTCTCAGCCCTGCTCGCTTCCCTCGGACTCGCCGGCGTTGAACCCGTCAGCGCGGCCAGGTGTGTCAACGCGGCCGCTTTCGGGCTCATCGTTTCGCTCTCGGCGTGGCTGTTCCTAGGGCACGTGAGGTCGCGAGTCCTGGCGGTCACGGGCTCAGTGTCAGTGTTAGTTTCGGCGCCCCTGGTGCGAGTTTGCAGCATAGCTCTGTCGGAGCCCATTTTCATCGTTCTCTGTATTGCGTTTTATATAATTGCACTGAGGTATATGAAATCGGGAGCTCCCTCCCTTCTCTTTTTATTGTCGGCGATTACGGCGTTAGGGTGTCTCCAGAGATACATTGGGCTGAGCCTGGTGTTGGCAGGTGTAGCCCTGATCCTTGTCCGAGGAGACACTGGCCTCTTGCCTACACTTAGGCGAGCATTTCTATTCGGGGGTATATCGACAGTCCCACTGGCTCTGTGGCTGCTGAGGAACCACTGGGTAAGCTCGACGCTCACTGGACCTCGCAGAGGCTTCGCTACCGAGCCGATGCAGACTCTCGGACATGCTTTGGTTACTATGGTTAGCATCCTCCGGGTGATAGGCGGGTGGTGTTCTCCTGCTACAGACATTTCGATCAAGTCAATCCGGTTTGGGATTGCGGCGCTCGGCGCGATTCTGGCGTTAAAGGCGTTTGCGAACATACGAAAGGTGGGTCGTATGCGGCAGCTCCTGCACCCATTGGCGGTCTTCTGGGCTGCATATATGATGGCCCTCTTTTCTGCCAAGTTAGTCGACTCCTCACTGCGAGACCTCGAGAGGTTCATGTTACCTGTGTATGTGCCAACATTGCTAATCGGGTTTAAATTGGCTGACTCGCTACCCGGCCGGGAGAAACGCAGCTCGTGCGTGTTGAGAAGTCATCGCCTGGTGCTTGCCTTGTGCATGGTTTGGCTCGTGCTTGTTCCTGGGCGCAACCTCATAGAGCTCGTTTCGACCTGTGTTCAGTCCGGCGTGGAGGGCTATGGCACCACCGAGTGGAGGGAGTCCGCCTTGGTTGACTGGTTGCGAAGAAATCCTCTGAGCGGGAGGATTTACACCAATGCCCCCGAGGCCATGTACATACTTACAGGGATCAGAGCAGAAAAAGGCCCTTCCAATTCCGCGATAAACGACTCTGATGAACGTGCCAACGCCTCGGACACGAGCATTTATCTGCTTTGCTTCGCTCCCCGGGATCGGGCTGTTCCCTGCGATTTTGCTTACATAAGGCATTTGTTCGAGTTGAGACCCATTGTGACCCTGAGTGACGGAGTAGTATATCTCCTTTTGCGGCGCAGTCCGGAGGCTTCTGCGCGAGAACCCACAAACTAGAAATCAGGGACAGATGAACCCGCAATTCTCCGATCGGGATTTGACATTTGCGCAAGCCAGCAGTAAGATAGGTAGACACTGAGTTGTCGGGAGCGAGCATAAGCAGCCCCGTCCGAGGGTGGTGTAGTTGTGTTCTTGGCCGGTATCTTAAACCAACAGACATTGAGTGAGATGAGCATCTATCTAGTTACTGGAGGCGCCGGCTTTATAGGGTCAAACATAGCCGAGCGCCTCGTGCGGCTGGGCAGGACAGTGAGAGTGCTCGACAACTTCAGCACAGGGAAGCGAGAGAATCTCTCGGCTTTTTGGGACAGGATAGAAGTTCTCGAGGGTGATATCGCCGACCTGTCCATGTGCAAGAGGGCGGTCTTGGGGGTTAAGTATGTGCTGCATCAGGCCGCTCTTCCTTCGGTGCCTCGCTCAGTGAAGGACCCGATAGCTACAAACAATGCGAACGTTGTAGGAACGCTGAACATGCTTCAGGTTGCGAGAGAGGCGGGCGTGAAGCGTTTTGTGTATGCGTCATCCTCGTCTGTCTATGGTGATTCTGAGGTGCTGCCGAAGCTGGAGACGATGGCTCCTGCGCCTCTTTCGCCCTACGCAGTCTCGAAGCTGGCAGGTGAATACTATTGCCGGGTCTTCTTCCAGCTTTTCGGACTTGAGACTGTCTCATTGCGTTACTTCAACGTCTTCGGGCCACGGCAGGACCCAACTTCACACTACGCAGCCGTTGTTCCTAAGTTCGTAGCGGCACTCCTGCAAGGGGAGGCGCCGCAGATATACGGCGACGGGGAACAGACCCGGGACTTCACTTTTGTTGAGAACGTTGTGGATGCCAACCTCGCCGGAACCGAAGCGCCCAACTGCGCCGGCAGTGTCTTCAATATCGCCTGTGGCACGAGGATCACGGTAAACCGTCTTGCCGAGCTGCTGGGTGAATACATAGGCGTTCGGGTTCCGGCGGTGCACATTGACCGGCGTCCTGGGGACGTGATGCACTCGCTTGCCGACATCGGGGCAGCTCGGGATGGGCTCGGCTACGAGGCCCGAATAGGCGTCGAGGACGGTTTGAGGACATATTGTAAGCGTGTTCTTGATGGGGGGGAGACACAAATAGCGGCCAGGAGAGATAGATGATGCTTGTGGGACCTGAAGATAGGGGACTTTTCTTGATCGCTGGTCCGTGCGTGGTGGAGTCGGCTGATCATGCCGTCATGGTGGCCGAGATGATTCAGGAGGCGTTGGAGCCGCTGGGCGTTGATTTTGTCTTCAAGTCGAGTTTCGACAAGGCGAATCGGACGTCGATCGGCTCGTTCAGGGGGATCGGGATGGAGAAGGGGCTCGAGGCGTTGCAGACCGTCAAAGATCGGCTTGGGTTGAAGGTTCTGACGGACGTGCACGAGACGGCGCAGGTTTCTACCGTTGCCCAGGTGGTGGATATTCTTCAGATTCCTGCATTTCTGTGTAGGCAGACTGACCTGCTGGTCGAGGCAGGACGGTCTGGGCTGCCCGTCAACATCAAGAAGGGGCAGTTCATGTCGCCCGGGGACATGCGCTTCAGCGTGGCGAAAGTGAAGAGCACAGGGAATGACAAGGTTTTCTTGACTGAGCGGGGCACTACGTTGGGCTATGGGAACCTCGTGGTGGATATGCGTAGCATCCTGATCATGAAGGCCATAGGCGTGCCCGTCGTTTTCGACGCGACGCACTCGGTTCAGCTTCCCGGGGCGGCAGGCGGATCATCAGGCGGTGCGAGGGAGTTTGTGGAGCCGCTGGCGTTCGCTGCCGTTGGTGCGGGCTGCGACGGGCTGTTCTTCGAGGTTCACAACGATCCTGATAAGGCGCCTTGTGATGGGCCAAATATGATAACGCCGATGGCGTTCCGCCGGATTGTCGGGACTTGCCTGAGGATAAGAGAGGCCATGAGGCGGTCCATGACGGAGGGCGTTTGGGATGGTTGACCTTGGCGAGAAGGTATTAACTAGTTCGGTGGGCGAGGCGAGGCGGCTTCTGAGGGAGGAGGCAGAGGCAGTTCTGAGGCTTGCCGACAGGATCGATGAGGATTTTGTGGCGGCGCTTCAGATTCTGTTGAATAGCAGGGGCACGGTCTTTGTCTCGGGCCTGGGCAAATCAGGGCTTATAGGGAGAAAGATAGCGGCCACCTTTTCCAGCACCGGGACGCCGGCTTACTTCATTCATCCAGTCGAATCCCTACATGGTGACATTGGATTGATAAGTCCTGGCGACGCGATGATCGCCATCTCTCACGGCGGCAGCAACGAGGAGCTATTGAGGCCGGTAAGGATACTTGTGCAGCGCGACGTAAAGATAATCGCGATGACCAGCAAACCAAGCTCGCCGCTTGCTGAGCTTGCGGACGTCACTCTGGATATCGGGGTCAAGAAGGAGGCGTGTCCGCTGGGGCTCGCACCTACGACGAGCACGACCGCGACGCTTGCGATGGGAGACGCCCTTGCGGCGGCACTCATTGTTGCCAAAGGTATCAAGCGTGAGGATTTCGCACTGTCTCATCCCGCTGGCGCCCTGGGCAGGAGGCTTCTCATGAAAGTTCGGGAAGTAATGCATCCTAAGGATGTGGTCGGGCTTGTCTCTCCGAACACAACCATCAGGCAAACGGTCGCTGAGATGACAAAGATGCCGCTTGGCGCCGTGTGTGTGGTTGATGAAGCGGATAATCTGCTGGGTATCGTAACGGATGGCGATGTGCGCCGAATCCTCCTGAAGGAACACATTGAGAAGTTCATTGACGAGCCAGTGTCCAATGTGATGACGAGGAACCCCACCAAGGTTCATGAAAGTGAGATGGCCTCCCATGCTCTGGCGCTCATGGAGGACCGTCCGAGCCAGATATCGGTTCTCCCTGTTGTTGGGGATGAATCTGACGAGTTCAAGGGGCTGATTCGACTGCACGATCTGATACAGCTGGGCATGAGATAGTCGCAGTTGGGGATTGCGGATTGATGCAGGAGATTCATGGTCCACGAAGTTCACGAAGACACACCAAGAAGAACACCTTCGTGTTCTTGGTGGATAACTCCTTCTTGTGGGAAAACTGGGAGATGACGAGATGAGAGCAATCAAAGCGAGGTATGATGGGAGAGTATTCGTGCCGGAGGAAGAGGTTGACCTGGCCCCCGGCGCGCAGGCCGTCCTAACCGTTGACGAGGCGAAACAAGATAGGACTAAATGGAGGCCGCCGGAGGGTGCTGAAAAAAGGCGCATCAAGAAGCAACTTCAGGATCACTTCGATCGGCATTTTCCTGAACTGAACCTGAAAGCTGAGGGCTGGTTAGTAGATCTTGTCGGCGTCCTGCCTCCAATGACGGACGAGGAGATCAAGGAGATGTATTACATGCACTTCCTGGAGACGGACGAATGATAAGGCTTATGGTCGATACGAATGTGCCTCTTGATGTGGCGCTACAAAGACCACAATGGGAGAACAGCGACTCCGTTCTGGCCTTTTGCGAAGCAGGCATTTGTGAGGGTTGGATGGTCGCCAACTCATTCCCCACAATTGAATACGTCACCGCCAAGAGTGTGAATAAGGCAACGGCAATGGCTGTTTTGAGGGAACTGTATGCAAGGGTCTCAATAATACCTCTGCGCACATCCCTCATCTCCGAGGCGCTGGCTAAGTATCCCGACAACTTCGAGGACGGCCTCCAAATGGCGGCCGCTCGGCAGTTCAACCTCGACTACATCGTGACGCGCAACGTCCGGCATTTCGAGCGTTCTCCTGTGCCGGCCGTAACGCCGGACGAGTTTATTGAAATCTTCAAGAAGGACCGCGGCAGAAAGAACGTTCCGTTCGTGGACCTATCCGCGCAGCTGCACGAGATATACAATGATATAGACGATGAACTGACCGAGGTGATCCAGTCCTGTGCGTTCATTCTGGGCCCGGCTGTGACCAAGTTCGAGCAGCAGTTCGCTGATTTCTGCGAGGCGAAGCACTGCGTCGGTGTGAGCAGCGGGACGGCGGCGCTTCATCTTGCGCTCCTGGCGCTTGGCATTGGCAAAGGGGACGAGGTCATAACTGTTCCGAACACATTCGCGGCAACGTGCGAGGCGATAATCTATACGGGGGCAAGGCCGGTCTTCGTTGACGTCGATGAGCGGACGTTCAACATAGACGTCTTCAAGATTGACGCGGCCATAACGCCTCGAACGCGGGCAATCATCCCTGTCCATCTCTACGGCCAGCCGGCGGACATGGACCCGATTCTTCACATCGCGCAAGAGCACAACCTAAAGGTTATAGAGGACGCCTGTCAGGCGCACGGAGCGCGCTACAAAGGCAAGCGAGTTGGCGCGATCGGCGACGTTGGCTGCTTCAGCTTCTACCCCAGCAAGAATCTTGGCGCTTATGGGGACGGCGGTGCGGTCGTTACGAACGATCCTCACGTTAGCGAGAGGGTGAGAATGCTTCGTGACCACGGCACCACCGACAAGTATCACCACGCTGTTGTTGGCTACAACTGCCGGCTCTCCTCGATGCAGGCTGCGGTGCTAAGCGCAAAGCTCAAGCGCCTCGATAAGAACAACGAGATGAGGCGTGAGAAAGCAGGCTTATATGGCGAAGCTTTGGGGAAACTTGACGTTATCATTCCTTTTGAGCCAGAATACAGCGAAAGCGTCTATCACCTATACGTAATCAGGGCGAGCAAGAGGGACAGATTGCGCGAGCATTTGACATCGCACGGCATCTCGGCGGGGCTTCATTACCCTGTTCCGCTTCATTTACAGGGAGCTTTCGCCCACTTGGGCTACAAGCAGGGCGACTTCCCAGTGGCCGAGAAGCTCGCCGCTGAGATACTGAGCCTGCCGATGTTCCCCGAGCTTGAGGCTGATGCGATTGAACGCTGCGCGCAGATAATCGGGCGCTTCTGCTCTAACAAGGTTCAGGATAGCGGCAGATGCTAAAGAAATTACTCGTCGCTCTCAGGTTGATGTGGCAGCATCGCCTGGTGACGGCCGAGTTCGTCGCCGCGGGCACCGCCAGGTCCGCCCTTCAGGTCGGCTACCTGTGGATGGTCAAGACTTTCTTAGAGGGTATCTTTAAGTCCCTGGGAACTGAGAGTGGCTCGCAAGGGACAGGAATGCTCTGGGGCGCAGCGGCGCTCATCTTCGCATGTTGGATGGGCCGCAGCATCGCGGACTACTTCTCCAAGGTGCTTCAGACTGAGCTCGGGCGGAGAATCGAGCTCAATCTGCGCCTCAAGATAGTGCAGCACATGCTGAAGCTCTCGCTGAGCTTCTTCGACAAGCACACCAGAGGCGACATCATCAGGGCCAGCAGCGGCGACGTAACCGCACTTCGGATGCTGGTTGACACTACCTGCTCGATAATCACCGCTCTGCTCGCCGCGGGCGGCCTCCTGATCGCGGCCGCCAAGATGAACGCGAATCTGGCGCTGTGGGGACTTGTCGCGCTCCCGCTGGCTCTGTATCCAATGATGTACATCGGCACAAGGCTGCTCGAGGCGTCAAGAAAGGCGCGCTTCCACGGTGTGCAGATAATGAACCTCCTGATGCAGATACTCGCGGGCATTAGGATCGTCAAGGCGTTTCGCGGCGAGGAAAGGGAGGCGCAGGCCTGCCAGAACTCCGCAATTGAGTGGTTCAAACAGATGATGAGGATGGTCCGCACCCGGTCGCTGTCCGGCGTCATCTTTGACAGCCTCGCCGGTTTCGGGGTCGTGTTTGTCATCGTGTTTGGCGGCATGAAGATGCTCGAGGGGACTATCGACTGGCCAACGCTGATCGCATTTATCCTGATCCTAAACCAGCTCTTTGGCCCCATACGAAACATCCTGCACGCATACACCATGGTCAAAACCCAGACCGTAAGCCTCGACCGGGTCGATGAAATGCTAGCGACCGAGCCGGAGATCAAGGACGGCAAGGACGCCCTGCCGCTCAAGACGTCGCCTCACGAGATCAAGTTCGATGACGTCTCTTATTCCTACGATACTGCGATGGTGCTCAAGGACGTCAACCTCAAAATCCGAGCCGGCGAGACGATCGGCGTTGTGGGCGCCTCGGGCGTCGGCAAGACGACATTATTAAACCTCGCCGTCCGATTCTACGACCCTAGAAAAGGAAGCGTTCTTTTCGACAATACAGACATAAGAAAGATAAGGCTTGCGGACCTGATGGATAGCATCGCAATTGTTACGCAGGAGCCCTTTCTGTTTAACGTGTCAATCCTCGAGAACATCCGATACGGAAAGCCGAACGCCACCGAACGTGAGGTTATCGAGGCGGCAAGGGCGGCGAACATCCACGACGACATAATAAGCTGGCCGGGTAAGTATGAGACGGTGATCGGGCCGGGAGGAACGAGCGTGTCGGTCGGCCAGAAGCAGAGAATAAACATCGCCAGGGCCGTCCTGAAGAACGCCCCGATACTCCTTTTGGACGAGGCGACAAGCGCCCTCGATTCAATCACAGAAACGCTTGTGCAGGAGGCGCTGGACAAGCTCATGGAGAGCAGAACTACGCTCGTCGTCGCGCATCGCCTCTCCACCCTCCGCAAGGCCGACAAGATCGCGGTTCTTGCCGACGGCACCGTCGAGGCCTTCGCCCCGCACGACGAACTACTAGGGATCAGCGACACATATAAGAAGCTGTGGAAGGCACAGCAGCGGCAAGATGGACCACAATTAGCATGACCAGAAAACGGTTAAGCATCTGCCTTGTTGCGGGTCCCACGGTAACATTCGCTGTCAGGAGAATAGAATATATTGTCAAGCATGACGTAGATCTCACTTTGTTTGCTGAATGCAAATGCCCGTATTTAGCAGAACAGAACATCTTGGAGAGCTGTGGGTGTCGCGTCGAGTACTTCCCAGGGAGGCTATCAAGATGGAAGCTGAGCATCAGACTGATTGCGCTCTTGCTCCAGAAGGTCTTAGCCCATCCAAGGCATACGCTCCGGCTCATTGTCGCGGTTAATCGTCGCCATGGGCCTCACCGGACGGTAACGAGCTTACCCAGCCTTCTGCCGTTCGTCGGCGAACGCTTCGACATCGTTAACCTCGAGGATGGCTGGGTGGCAAGCAAGTTCTTGGATCTTGTACTCTTTAAGGAGCATTTCCCTTTCAGAATCATAGCGAGCTTCGTAGGGAGCGACCTTTTCATCGATTCACTGCTTCATGAAGAGACATACAAGAATCTGCTGAGACACTGTGATGGATTCCGCTTCAAGTGTCGGGCGTTGCTGAGCCGGGCGAGAGAGCTTGGCCTGCCAGATGGGAAAGGCCGGGTCATTCCTGAGGGGACAGATGCTCACGTCTATCGGCCCAGCTTCCCGTTGCGGTCGGGCCCTAAGGCTGGACAGCAAGGGCAGCTAGCGCTCCTGAGCGTTGGGAACTTGGTTTGGCAAAAGGGCTATGAATATGCCCTGCAAGCTGTCCACGACTTGGTGCAAAGAGGCATGAAACTGCGCTATGACATCGTCGGTGACGGCGAACATAGACCAGCCATCGAGTATGCCGTGCGGCAAATGGGTTTGAGTGAGGTAGTCTACTTACACGGAAGGCTCGATAGAGACGAAATCCTTAAACTTTATGAGAAGACCGACATATACCTTCAGCCTAGTGTATCTGAGGGTTTCTGCAACGCGATACGGGAGGCGATGTGCTTCGAAATCCCCGTAATCTGCACAAGTGCTGGGGGATTGCCAGAGGTTGTGGAACATGAAATAACAGGCTTTATTGTGCCACCGCGCGATCCTGAAGCACTCGCGGAGAAGATCATGGTGTTGGCTGAAGACGAGGAATTGCGTGCTAAGATGGGTGCGCAAGGTAGGAAACGGGTGCTAGATGGGTTCACACTTGAGCAACAGGTTGCGAATTTGCTCAAGTTCTATGAGGATGCAGGTGAGAAGCCCTCAACACGCTGAAGAAGCGGAGTTCAATATGGATCGTCCCTCTGAAAGAATGCTCATCGTTAGCATAATCATTCCCGTCTATAACGATGAGAAGCATGTTGCCCGCGCGATCGAGAGCGCGCTGGCGCAGACGCTGAAGGAGGTTGAGGTAATTGTCGTTGATGATGGCTCGACCGACGGGACGCCGGATGTCCTCCGGAAGTATGAGGGACGCATTATACAGATAAGACAAGATAACCAGGGGTGTCCGGCCGCGCTCAACACTGGCATTGAGGCATCACAAGGACGCTATATCTGCTTCCTTGGTTCAGACGACACATTGATGCCAAAGAAAGCGGAACTTCAGGTGGCTGCCCTCGAAAGGAACCCGGACGCTGGATTGTGCTACAGTGGCTGGTTAGATATCGATCTCCGAGACGGACGGGTCCTCGCCGACCACAGTAATCCTAAGCCCGAAAGGGACCCCGCTTCAGACCTTTTCCCTCCGCACTTCTGTGCCTTCGCGGCTTTAATCCGTGCAGAGTGGCTTGAGAAAGTCCGGGGACTAGATGAGCACATGAGGTGCGTAGAAGACTCCGATCTCTGGTGGCGGCTCTGGGCGGCCGGCTGCCGTTTTGTCCGCGTTGAGGGTGCACTGGGGTGTTATACCATGCGAGCTGATAGTAAATCCAGGGATATAGCCGTGCATTCGTTGTACGCGATGTATGCCTATAAGAAGCATTTCGCCGCAATGGGACGAAAGGCGCCACGTGCACTTCGAGCTCGGAAGTTGAGCTATCTATGGACGATAACAGCAGGCTATCACCTTCACCAAAAGCAATACGCTCTCGCCGAGGAGGCTGTCCGCTGTGCCTTCAGGTATAACCGACAATTGCTTCGGGACGTCAGATTCTGGTACAATGTCCTCCTCGTCGGTACCTGTGAGCGCTTCCCCAGATCCGATGCCAGCAACGCCAGAAGGGACGAGATCTGTTCGCACAAGTGCGCCGAACTCGTGAGAACGATTCGTAGAGCGCTGACGAAGTTGCCCTATGATCGGAAAGCAGAGCTTTCGCGCCAGGAGATGTCAGCCCTTGCATACGTAATTTCGCGGTTTTCTGAGATCCGGAACAGAAGCTGGGTTGCTCGATGGTGGCTTCTGAAGTCACTGTTGTTCGGCCGAGGCAAGCTCCCAACCGGTGCGCACCGGAGGCCGGCAACAAAAATGTTGATCGGGGCCTCCCTTTCAGAATCCACAAGTTGGCTCTTGCACTTTTTTCGGCGCGGGTCAGGTCAGGTAACGGCAGCAGAATCCGACAGGATGTAGCGATGGATGAAACGTCAGGGCGCTGCGCACCGCTTGTCAGCATAATCATCGCCGTTTATAACAGCGAGCAGTATGTTGCCCGCGCGATAGAGAGCGCGTTGAACCAGACGATGAAAGAGGTGGAGGTGATCGTGGCTGATGACGGCTCGAGCGACGGGACGCCGGGTGTCCTGAGGCGCTACGAGGGCCAGATTAAGATCATCCGGCAGGAGAATAAGGGCCCGTCTGCCGCAAGGAACGCGGGGATCAAAGCCTCGCAAGGCAAGTATATATGCTTTCTCGATTCAGACGACTGGTTCCTGCCGCATAAATGCGAACTGCAGGCCCGGTATTTGGACAAGCATCCTGATGTTGGCCTTTGCTATGGACCCGGACGCCTCGTCAACGGCCAGACGCACGAGATGGTGAGTAATCTCTCGGCAAACGTGCTTGAGGGTCTCGCGTTGCGGTGCCCGTTCCTTGTCAATTGCCCTATGGTGAGGCGCGAATACCTCGAGAAAGTGGGCTACTTCGACGAAGAACTGAGGTGCTCGGAGGATTGGGACCTGTGGGTTAGGCTTTACACGGCCGGCTGCCGATTTGGGTCTTCTGGGCCTGGCGCGGTGGCAACATCTACACTCAGACAGGGCAGTCTGTCAAGGGATCCGGCCATTACGTTACGTAGTGGTATGCGAATGCTTGACAAGTACTTCGCGCAGCTGGGAGATCGAGCGCCGAAGTGGCTCGAACCTGCGGCAAGATCGCGCGCCTGGGTAACGGCCGGCGCCGGCTACCTGCGCCTCGGCAAGACAGCCGAGGCGCGCAAGGCGTTCTCGGAAGCCGTGGTCGCTGACGGTGAGGCTTTGACCAGGGCGCGAAACTGGGCGCTAATCCTGAGGCACCTCGACCCGAGCTTTCCTCATCACTACCCGGATGGCTTGCCAGACTACTGGAAGACGTGGGAGGAGGGAAGTTCCTTAGTGCGGGAAATCATCCCCAAAGAGCAGATCGGAGCAAGCGGGGTCGCGCGCGAGTTATCTGCTTTTGCTTACGCCCTATCGGGACTTGCTTTCTCTAGAGGGAGAAGCTGGCGAGCCCGGTGTTGGCTTGCACGGGCGGTGTTCATCAAGCCCTCCATGCTCTTGGACCGTTCGCTGGCCAGGTCAACTATGAAGAGGATCGTGGGCCCCGTCGCGACCCGCGCGGTGCAGAGGTTGCTGGCGGTTTTCAGGGTGGGGAGGCTGGCTTAGATGCATGTCATCCTCGTCTGGCGCGCCTTCACTTGGGGACCAAGCCGATCCGGGGTCACTAGCTACATTCAAAACATCGCAGGGGCTCTTTCGGGCATTGGGTGCCGGGTGACGATCGTGCGCGCGGGCCGGCAGCGCGAACAACAGGGCTGTCCGGACCAGGTGAGCGAGATACGGGTTGAGACGAGACCTATATGGGGCCTGAAGACCGCGCGTTATGGCCTATCGAGACTGGGACTGAGGAATCTCTCGCTGTGGTTGGGACTTCTAGCGTCGGAGGCGCCTCTCGAACGGTGGCTGAAGAACAAGAGCGAGGACGAGCCTTACGATATTGCAGTTTTCTGTGACACAACAGTTCCGGAGGGCTGGCTCTATTCGAAGCACGCAACAACGCCGTTTCTGCTAAGCCTCCGTGGCGGAAGCTACACGCGGGTTCGGTTCTCGCCGGAGCGCACTACGAGCTGGGAGCGAGCTTGGGCCCAGGCCAGGAACCGGGAGATGGCGAGGCGCTCGCCGTTCATCTACTGCCCGAGCAAAGCCTTGGCGCAAGCGGCGGAGGCGGAATTCGGGCTTCCCTCCGAAAGCATAAGTGTTATCCCAAACCCTGTGGACGTGGAGCTCTGGACGCCAGGGAGTGCCGGCTCTCCCAGAGACAACACAGCGCGCATTCTGTTTGTAGGCAGGTTTTCGCCCGAGAAAGGCCTAGATACGCTTTTGGACGCGATCCCGCTTGTTCTGCACGAAGTGAGGCATGGCCTGTGGTTCACTTTCGTCGGCGCAAATCCTAGTCACGCTTGTTCTCAGGCGTGCTGCTGTAGGATTCGCTCGCTCTTCAATGACCTCGGTGTGCCGGATAGGCTTGACCTACGAATGAGCCTCAGAAGGGAGGAGCTGCTCGGGGTCTATCGGGCCGCAAGCGTCTGCGTTGTGCCCTCCCTATGGGAGACGTGCAGCAACGTAATACTGGAGGCCATGGCTTGCGGGGTGCCGGTGGTTGCTACTCGAGCAGGAGGTACGCCTGAGATCATTGAGCACGGCAGGACCGGTTGGCTGGTGGAGCCAGGAAACCCCAAGCAGCTCGCCGAGGCCATCATACATGTGCTTAAGAACGCGCAGGAGGCGCGCGAGGTCGCGATGAGGGGGCGGGAACACGTGCTAAGGGAATACACCGTCGATAAGATAGCGAGGCAGACACTCGCGTTTTATGAGGAATGTATCTCTAGGTGGGGGAGCGGTGTGAGGACTCGAGCATGATCACGGTTGTTTTTCGGTATGATGACTATTCGACGGTCAGCAAGACGGATACCGAAGTAAGAATAATAGAAGTCTTCAAAAAGTATTCCATTTCATGCACATTTGGCGTAGTGCCTTATATGGTGGCCCGAGATCGCACGGATGCCGGACCCCAGGGACTCGTGCCTCTGTCTCCCTCCAAGGCAGAGATTCTGAAGAATGCAATTGAGTCCGGTGCTGTCGAGGTCGCACTACATGGATACTCACATCAGTCCATAGGCCTCGGTCCGGGGAACTCAGAGTTTCGCGGTCTAAAATACGAGGAGCAACTGGAGAGAATAAAGGATGGTAGGCGCTTGTTACAGAACATGGTTGGTATGCAGGTGGCTCTCTTCATCCCGCCTTGGAACACCTATGATCTCGATACCCTCAAAGCGCTCGAGGAACTTGGATTACGATGCATCTGCGCGAGTAACAAGTATGGCGTGGGCGCGTGCAGCTCAAGACTGAGATTCCTGCCCAAAACCTGCGGCCCACATCAGCTGCGTTCTGCCGTCAGGGCCGCCAGAAAGCTCTCAGATCCTGAATGTATTATTGTTGCGCTGTTCCACGAGTACGAGATCGAAGCACCCGGGGAACAAATGAAGCTCACCTTCGCCCAGCTCGAGCAAATACTAGCTTGGCTCAAGTCCCAGCGCGATATATCGATCCTCTCCACCTCACAAGCGCTGAATGCTTTCCCGCATTTGGGAGCCGAGCGCTTTCTCTCAAATAAACAGCACTTTTCCGGAGCGCGCCGGCGGCTAAGTCCGGGATTCTTCTCCGCTCTCTATCCGGAACATCTTTATCTCACCCTAAAGACCCTGAAAGGCTTGAGGTTCAAGACGAGTCTATACCTCAGCGTGTTCTACGTTGCCATCGCCCTCGCCTTTCTCTTTGTCTCCCTGGAGGTAATGCTTCATCTGCCGCTATCCACGGAGAAGGTATTGCCTTATTTCAGATATGGTACGATAGCCATCTTGGTGGCTGCATCGGCCTATGCCCTTCGTGACCATAGGCCGAGTTGGAAGGACGCGTGGGTTCTAGCAGCACTTCTGGGATTATCTGTTGGGTTCTGGGTAGCGCCCTAAGTGGTTGCTATTAAAGGTTCTTAGCATTATGTCGATAGGTTAGGGTACCTCTTATATTAGGTTCTAACTACAATCTAACAGTGCCGAGAAACCTGATGGGAAATCGCTCGCACCATGTCTGATTCGACCAAAGGCGGGGCCATCCTCCTTGTCCATTGGGGCAGTGAGGTTAGGACATATATTTACAGTGGGTTCGTGGAGAAACTCGCCAGGCACATGCCGGTAACGGTAGTGTCAAGGGTTACGGACGGCGAGTTCGCGCAGCACCTGCCTGAAGGGGTTCAGGTCCTTCAGCTCCCGGAGGTCAGGATTCCTCCTCTGTTTGCCCGGCTCCATGCGTTGGGCAACAGCGCTCACGGCAAATGGCGTGAGTCCCGAGGCCAGTTCGTGTCGAGCGAGTATTACGCATTCAAGCCCAAACCAGCTACCTTTGCTGGGAGGGCGAGGAGGCATCTCTCTCATCTCTTCTGTCACCCCGTGTGTATCCGCACTATTGATTCCGTGCTGCGCCAACTTGGGACAAGGCTCGCAAAGAACGCGCGACCAATAATAGACTTACTTGAGGAGTTGCAGCCGAAGGTTGTCCTCTCTCCTGACTATATGAACGTGACGACGATCGCCTTCGTCCTCGTTGCCCAGCACCTAGGCGTAAAGACAGTTGCCCTACCTCAGAACTGGAACAACATCTACAAATGTGCCCGGGTGTTCTTGGATTGTGATCGACAGCTGGTATGGAACGAGCGGATGAGAGATTTCGTCATCGAGGTCAATCCCCACTTGGAAGCTGAGAGGGTGATTCCCGTCGGCTCCCCACAGTTTGACTTTCACGCCAACAACATGCTAATCGTGCCTCGAGAAGAGTTCGCACATACCGTTGGCTTCAACGCAGCTCGACCTATAATCTGTTATTCGGCTGCCGCTCCCAAAACGGTTCTGCACGAGGCTCAGATTCTCCGGCAGTTCCTGGAGGCGATAAGCCACAACCCGCTGTTTGAGCAGCCTCAGGTCGTAGTTCGCCTGAACCCCATCGGTTCGGACCCGGAGTTTCTCGAATTGGCGAGAGAGTTCCCTGAATGTTACCTTTGTGAGCCGGGATGGGAGGTCCGAAGAGATGTTTCGTGGATATGTAGCAGCCTCGAAGATGTTAAGGTGTGGATGAACCTTATCTTCCATTCGGCTTTGAATATCAGTGTCCCTTCCACAGTGACCCTTGATTTTGCAGGGATGGACAGACCTGTCGTCAACGTCGCCTACGACCCGCCTGGAATCGACAGGCCACTTGTGTCTGTCTCCGATCTTTGGAAGCAGGATATTTACAGACCGATTGTTCAAGGCAAGGTCGTCGAAATCGCCTCTTCACCTAAAGAACTGACCGATCTTGTTGAATGTTTTCTCAGGGACCCCTCGAGGGGGAGGGAGAATAGAAACAGCTTCATCGCTGATGAATTCGCGAGTTGTTTTGGGAAAAGCGGGGATCGCATACTCTCGGAGATTCATGATGTTCTTCAAGAAAGATAATCTTGACGCATGCATCGACCTGATTCGAAAGCGACACAGGCAGATCTGCCGTGGATCACTGACTGACGATGTCAAGCCCTATGGGTTTTTGCCAGGATGGTTGGGGCAGGAGAGATGAATATTTGCTACTTATGTTCTGAATACCCAACGGTGTCATCTGCGGGACACGGCGGAGTTGGAACATCCGTGCAGATTCTGGCAAGGGGTCTGTGTGCGCGCGGCCACAAAGCCTTCGTAATGGGTATGGGGGCGCAAGACGGTGAGTGGACTGACATGGGGGTCAAGATAACGTATTTGAGGGCTTCACGGTTGCCAAAGCTATCAGCAGTAACGAATATCCTAAGAGCAAGAAGATTTCTGAAGAAGGTCATTTCAGGCAATTCAATTGATCTAATTGAGGCAACCGAGAGCAACGCCGCGTTTCTCCCGTTTGACGTGCCTAGACCCAAGGTGATCAAGCTTCGTGGGAGCCACCGTTTTCACACGTTCTACGGAGGTGTGAGGCCGCGCTGGTCGCGGGCTGCGCTTCAGGACTGGGCTCTGAGAAAGCCAGACGCGCTGGCAGCAATAAGCAGGTTTGTGCTTGAAGAGACGATCCGTCTGGCGAGATTGCGGCCCAAGCTAACACGCGTGATCCCCAACGCCGTCGATACCATTCTGTTCTGCCCTGGGGGTGCTTGCTGCGCTGAGCCAGACCTTATCGTCTTCGCAGGAACTCTGTATCAACTGAAAGGAATCGATAAACTCGTCGACGCAATGCCATTTGTTCTCAGGAAGAGACCGAACGCTAGACTGATTGTTGCGGGCCGAGAGCCGCTGCCGGGGCGAGGGATGTTTAGCCAGTCTGAGCTCGAGGCCAGAATGGACAAGTGGGTTCGACCGAGAGTAGAGTTTACTGGCTTCTTCCCACACGATCGCCTGAGGGACTTATTCGTAAGGGCAGCAGTTTGCGTGTTCCCTTCCATTATGGAGACCTTCGGCAACGTTGTGATTGAGGCGATGGCCTGCGGCAAAGCGGTCGTGGCGAGCAGGACGGGACCCGGTCCAGAGATCATCGAGGACGGCGTAAGCGGCCTATTGTGCGACCCCTATGATCCGGCCGACATCGCCAACAAGATTCTCGAGGTTCTGGACAATCCAGACCTTGCGGAGCGACTCGGCCAGAATGCGAGAAAGAGGGTTTTAGAGAATTTCTCCGCGGACATCATCGTCCAGAAAAACATCGCGTTCTACGAAGAGTGCATTGAGCGCTTCAAGAGAAGCGAGACCGACCGGCAGCGGATGTTCTTCAGGAGATGCTTTCGATGAGGCTATTGGCGACGACGCACGTTCCGCATTGGCAGGCTGGAAACCGGGTTATGAGCTCCGGCTATTTCGTGCGCGATCTTAGGATATTTGGCGATTTCTTTGACGAAGTTCACATCTGCGCGCCGGTGTCGAAAGAGCCGCCGCCGGATGACATCACCGCTTACAGTGTCGGGTATAGTCTAACGGATTGCCCAGTCGTCCGCGGGTCAGACCTCTGGTCGAGGCTGCGGCGAGTTTGGGGAATGCCAGGAAATGTTTTGCGAATCCTGCGCGCGATGCGAGGTTGTGACGCAATACACATCCGCGGGCCAGAGAATATGGGTATCTTCGGCGCGATTGCATTGTGGTTCACCAAGAAGCCGCGATGCGCAAAGTACGCGGGCCAGTGGGAGGGCTATGAGGGCGAGCCGGTCGCGAACAGGATTCAGCGATGGCTATTGTCGAGAAGAGGCTTCGGCGGGCCGGTGACTGTCAACGCCGCCTGGGAGGGGAATCGGGGCCACATCTATTCGGTGTTCAACAGCAGCATCAATCGCTCTGATCTCGATCGAACGGCCGAGATTGCGGCATCAAAGAGACTGTCAAGCCCCATGCGCTATCTATTCGTGGGACGGCTGAGCGATATGAAGGCGCTCAACGTCCTCATGCAGGCCCTTGCCAGGATAGACCTTAGCCCTAGGCCCGCGCTTTTCATCGTCGGCGACGGGCCTTTGAGGCAGGAGACTGAGCGGCTGGTTTCAGAGTTACGTTTGGATTCACAGGTCGTTTTTCACGGGTGGCTGCCGCCGGCTGAACTGCGCAAGCATTATGAACAGTCCCACGTCCTTGTCCTACCTTCACTATACGGTGAGGGTTGGCCAAAAGTAATTAACGAGGCAATGCTTTACGGACTCCCATGTATCTCAACATCAATAAGTTCTATCCCAAAAATCCTTGGGGACAATGAAAGAGGATTATTGGTCAAGCCGCGGGACGTTGATGCTCTGACTGACGCAATGACGCGCCTCGCCTCGGACGAGGAGCTTTACGCCAGGCTGTCCCGCGCGGGCAGAAAATGGGTAGAGAATAAGACTCGCGAGGACCTGATGATTTGGATCAAGAAGATTCTCGAGGAGTCGTGGGGGCTGGAACTCAAGAAATTGGACTGGATGTAGAATGAGGATGCGTGAGACTGCCATGAGCGATAACACAGCGAAGATCAAGGTGATGCACCTCGTCGGAACGCTGGCGCTCGGGGGCATCGAACGGCTCGTGACAGATATGTGCCGTGTGCTGGCGAATAAGGGCAGATACGATCTGTCGGTATGTTGTGCTCTTGAAAGAGCCGGGCCTTTTCTGGAAGACATTCTCAAGCTGGGAGTTCCTGTGCATGAATGCTCAATCAGAAAACGAGGCCTTGTTGGTTTCACAAGAGATTTCAAGCATCTATTGAACACGGTTCGACCCGATATTCTGCACAGTCAGGTGAACTGGTCGGTGCTTTGGCAAATAATGGCGGCCAAGCGCGCACATGTCCCGTCGATTATGATGACACAGCAGAATACTTTTGCGCCCAATGCCCTTCAAAGAGCTCGCCAGAGGGCCTATGAGATTGTATGCAGACCATACATCGATATTAGAACGGCCGTCTCGGACTCTGTGGCCGCGAACATGGCATCCAATCTCTGGCGCAGGAGGAAAGATATCCTCGTGATTCCCAACGGGGTTGACCTCTCAGTCTTCAATGACGGCAAGATTCAAAGTGCCGAGGCGAAGAGACTGATTGGTTTTGGAAAAACGCGGATCGTGGGAACCGTGGGGAGCCTCTCTAGACAAAAGGGCCATAAGTATCTTGTCGAGGCGGCTCGCCTGGTTATTGATGCAGGCATTGATTGCCGTTTCGTTGTTGTTGGCAATGGTTCACTGAGGGAGCCTCTCGAAGAGCAGGTTAAAGGGCTAGGGCTGACTGACAATTTTGTATTTCTTGGGGCTCGTCGAGACATACCTCGCGTGCTTCGAGCGATGGACGTCTTCGTCCTTTCTTCATTATGGGAAGGGCTGCCTATAGCTCTGGTCGAGGCGATGGCGGCAGGATTGCCCTGCATTGGAACGAAGGTTAGCGGAATAACCGAGGTGCTTGATGAGGGGAGTGCTGGAATTCTTGTGCCACCGAAAGCCTCTAGGGCGTTGGCTGATGCTTTAGTTCAAGTGCTTTCAGATGATGAGCTGGCCGAGCGACTCCGCGCGGCGGTTAAGGAGCGGGCAAAGGACTTCAGCATTGAGAGCTGCGTGGCGAGATACGAAGAGCTTTATCAAAGGTTGTTGAGCAAGAATGGCAGGTATCCCGCTAAGAAGGCTCACATAGCGCTGCACACACCTGGTAAGAGGCAGCCACCGAGAGAGAGTGTTTCATGACGAAGTCAATGGTTGGTGGTCCAAGAAGTCAAGCCATTACAGTTGCTGGTGTGACAATTCTGGCCTTCCTGGGACTCGCGGCGCTTGGCATCAAATATGTAGCCACTGGGACTATTCCTGGGCTGTTTGTCGTTTCCATATTGGGCCTGGGTCTTTTCATTCTTGTGCTAGCTAGGCGAACTGCGGGCCTAGCGTTGCTCGCTTTGTCCTACGCATATTGCTTGCCGATTACCTACTATTATTTTCTCGGAGAGCATCCCATTCGCGCCTATGACATAATGGGATCGGCGCTCATCGTGGCCTATCTAGCGGATTTCGCCGTTGGCAAGCGGCTAAGAATACCCGAAACTCCCATAAGCCGTCCCCTTTTCTTTTTTGTGGCGTTTTGCCTATTCAGCACCGTGATCACTGCCCTGAGAACTAGCTGGCTCGCATTTCCGATGTCTGGGATTCGCTGGTATAGGTTACTCACGTATGCACTCGGATTCGTCTTTGTATTATCGACAGTTAAGACGCGAAGGCAAGTTAATGTCCTGCTTAACATTTTCTTGCTGGGAGCGCTTGTGCAAGGCCTGCTCTCCACACTCCAATCCTTGGGGGTGGTGGGCCCTTTCTGGGACTATGATGTTTACGGCTACAGTCCCTCCTCCTACGTGGGAACCATGTCGCCTCACCACTTGCACCTCAGGTTGTATCTGATCTCAGCTCTGGTCGTCTTGGTGGCCAAGATTAAATCCTCGAGGTCGAACTGGATGAGGCTAGGGCTGGCTGCGTGTTCCGGACTTCTGATTTACCCTCTTTTCAACGCGCATTCCAGAACCGCCATCTTGATGTTCGGCGTCTATTCGGCGGCCACGCTATTGTTTTCCCGGAGAAGGGCTTTTGCATTTGCAGGAATTGGGATTGGGGCATTGCTGCTTTTCTTAGTTTTTGGTAGCGAGCCGTTTGAAATAGGCCAGCAGCAGGTTCAGAAACAAGTAGATAAGGTTAGGACGAAGACAGGAACCGATGTTACGAGGCTCAGCCGAAGCCGAATGCACATATACACTGAGAATTATCCCCGCTGGCTGCGAGAAGACCCAGCCATGATCGTGGTAGGCAAAGGTTTTGAGCACGGCTTCGGAGGCGCACACAACTGCTACATGCATCTCGTCATCGATCAAGGTCTTCCCGGGCTGCTTATCTATCTCTGGCTTCTGTTAAAGATCTGGAAGACCGGGAGCGATGTTGCAAAGCACTCTCCTTCCGCTGAAGGAAGAATCCTTGCGAATGAGTTCTTGTGCCTGTTCGTTGCGATCCTTGTCGCAAACCTGTTCAACGAAGTTCTCTATGTGCGCCGCGCTCTTTATAGCTACTTTGGCCAGTTCCTGTTTCTGACCGCCCTCGTCGTGCATCCGCTGTGGCTGAAGGACGAGCAATCCTCCGAAAAGCCCTCACACCGAAAAACCGCCCTTCGGAGCCGGATTGCAGGAGGTCGTAATGTCTAGAGAAGTCTGTCCAATCTGCCAAGGCGCGGACCTGCAGCTCCGTGAGAAGGAGACCGAGCTGTGGAGTATTCCGTCTCCTGGGCAGATTGCGGTCTGTAGCAGCTGCGGATTCCGGTTTGTCGTGAACCCCGCCACGGAGTTTGTGAATCTGAAGCACTACGAAGGTGAGGAGTATCACAAGCACCACGGCGACAAGAGGCTATTCTTCCGACAGCGCCTGGAGGAGCTTTTAAGGCTTGCGCCGGGGCGAAAGATACTCGATATTGGCTGCGCTACGGGCCAGTTTCTCGAAGTAGCAAGCGAGGTGGGGTTCGATGCATTCGGCGTGGAACCGACTGAATACGCCGCTGGTGTCGCAAGGAGCCGAGGATTGAACGTCCATCACGGTTTCGTGAGCGATCTTCCTGACGGTGAGTATGATGTGGTTCACTCAAACCACGTCCTTGAGCATATTCCCGAGCCCGTGGTCTTCATGAAAGATGTAGCGAGAGTTCTCAAGCCCAACGGGATTGCTTGCATCGAGGTCCCGAACGAGTTCGACAACTTGCCTTATATCCTCAACAGAATTATGGGGACACGCAAGCCACGAGCCGTCCCCTCGCCTCATGTCAGCTTCTTCGATATCCGGTCGCTCAAACAGATTTTCGCGCGGGCAAACCTAAGGCTGCTTCAGTGGGAGACCCATACCGAGCTCGCGCCACGGGGCCTCATAAACAGCATTCGCTTCTTTCCCAACAACGCGGTTAGGCGCCTCGGCGATCTTCTGAAGAAAGGGCGTAACACAGTTTGCTTGGCTAAGAAGGAATAGAGTTCGGCGGTTATGGCCAAAGCAATCAAGAGACCAATAAGAGTAGCGATCCTTACCGGGCAGTTGAGCAAGGGAGGCGCGGAACGAGAGCTATACAATTTCCTGAAGGGCTTCGACCGCTCGCGGTTCTCGATAAGGGTAGTCCTGCTGAATCCTGGCGGCTACTGGGTCAAGCCCATCCGTTCACTGGGGATAGAGGTCGTCGAGCTGCCTGAGTCTGTGAAGGGAGTGCTGCGCAGGACACTTCACCTCACGCGGCTCTTGCGCCGGCTCGAGTGCGACATCTGTCACTCTTGGAACTTCTACACCACGGCCTACGCGGGCGTTTGCGGTCGGCTGGCCGGAGTTCCCATCAGGATGGGTTTCTTGCAGGATCAGCCTGAATTCGTGCTGGACGCAATGGGCTGGAAAGCAAAGCTGATCTTTCGTTGCGTTGATGCCGTTGTCATCAATTCCGAGATTGCGGCGAAGAGCGCGACCAAGCTGGGACTCAATAATGTCCCGATGCTAGTTGTCCACAATGCGGTCGAGGCGCCAGAGTCGCTGAATCGGGACGAGGCGAAAAGACATGTGAATAGTCAGTCGGCGATACCAGAGAGCGCGCAATTGATAGGCACAGTTGGGCGCCTCGTTCCCAAAAAGAACCACAGGATGCTTGTCAAGGTCATCGAGAGGCTATCGAGAGAGTATCCGAATCTCTATGCGATGTTCGTTGGGGATGGAGAGTTGAGAAAAGAAACTGAGGCGTTAGTGCGTGCTGCGGGCTTGTCTGAGAGGGTGGTGTTCACAGGCACGCGAGATGATGTGGAGCGGATTCTCCCAGCGTTTGACGTGTTCTGCTCGTCCTCTAACAGCGAGGGCCTGGCAAACGCGATTCAGGAGTCGATGGCGGCTGGGGTCCCCGTGGTCGCTACCGAAGTTGGGGGCATCCGCGAGCTGATCGATGACGGTGAGAATGGTTTCATTGTGCCCTCGGGAGACGTGGACGCTATGATTGAGAAGGTCAAGCTGTTGCTTGATTCCGCCGAGCTGAGGCGCAAGATCGGGATGGCGGGGCGTGAGAAGATGATGCGCGAGTTCACGGTCGAGAAGATGGTTGATACGCTTCAAAACGTGTATATCGAGATGTTAAAAAGGAAGGGCTACGAGCTGTAATGGCCGATGCGCCAGGGGTGGGTTGCTCCAGTGTAACAATCATCTGTAGTTACCCGCCGCCGTATGCGGGGATGGCCATTTATGCAGAGCGGTTGTCGGCGTATCTCATTGCAGGGGGCTTCGAGTGCAAGGTGATCGACGTTGGCCGCGACAAGACGAGGGGCAAGGCCGAGCACGTTCTCAGGCCGTTGGGGGGGCGAGTGCTGAAATACTTTTCTGCGATGTGGCTGCTGTTACGGCATCGCGCCGACGTAGTCCACATCAACTGCTCAAGCTACGGCAATTTCTGGGCCAGCCTGCTCTTGGGAGCTTTCGGCAAGATAGTCGGTCGAAAAGTCGTGCTCACAGTGCATGGCGGCAGTTTCCCCGGGCGAGTGCGCGGCTTTGGCCTCATCAAGAGAACGAACGCACGGGTCGGCCTTCACTTCCCAGACGCTTTGATCTGCGTTAATGAGCGGATTGAGGCCGCCGTGAGATCGCTTGGCGTGCCTCAAGAGAAGGCGAGCCTGATTCCCGCGTTCTGCCTGCACTATCTGTCCGATACCGTGGATAGGGCGCTGCTTCCGAAGGCCGTTGTTTCGTTCTGTGAGACTCACAAGCCGGTCCTCGTTTCGGGGATAACTCTGGAGAGCGTTTATGGCTGGCAGACGCTGGTCGAGGCGGTTGACATGCTTAGGGCGAGACTCCCTAAGGTTGGGCTGGTGATCATGGGCGAGGGCGTAGATGCCGATAAGTGCGCCGAGATGATAGCTGCAAAAGGGCTATCCGAGCGCGTGCTCATGACTGGGGACCTGCCTCATCCAGTTGCGCTAACCATTTGTAAGGAATTCGCCGATGTAATGATCAGGCCGACGTTGGTTGATGGCGATTCGTCGTTTGTTCGGGAGGGGATTGCGCTTCAAAAGCCCATGGTGGCGAGCGACACTGACTTTCGCCCAGAAGGCGTGATACTGTTCAAGAAAGGAGACGCCGAGGACCTTGCGGAGAAGGTCGAATATGCGTTAGCTCGTAAGGAAGAGATCGAGGCGCAATTGAAGGAGATAGAGCACCTGGATTACTTCGCCGAGACAGTCAAGGTGTACAAGCGCTTGCTTCAGCAAAAAGGCGTGAAGAGAAAGAGTAAACCGGCAAATGACTGACATGCAGCAGCGAGTCTATAATCGGCTGCCTGTTTGGGGGCAGAATGTGGCGGTCTCGGCATACGGGCTGGTGATCAGGCATAGGCGATACGGCGGCGAGTTTCAGCGTTATTTCCACGAGTTGATGGACAGCCAGTGGTTCAGCAAGGATGAGATTGAGGCGCTTCAGACGAGGAAGCTGCGCGAGATCGTCAGATGGGCATACGAGCAGGTGCCGTATCAGAAGAGACGATTTGATGAGGCGGGGATTGACCCGTACAAGGTTGAGTCGATAGAGGACCTGGCAGAGCTGCCGATAATGACCAGCCAGGACCTGAGGCGACTGGACAAGGAACTGGTCGCTAGAGGAGTGAAGGGCAGGCTTTACAGAACGTATTCCAGCGGCACGACGGGAACGCCAACGTGCACGTATGTAACGGCGGATGACCTACGGCGCAATGCGGCGTTCCTCGCCAGGGCCAGAGCTTGGGCAGGACTTCCGGTTGGAAGGCACAGGATGGCTACATTCGGGGGGCGTATCGTCGTTCCTGCGCAGCAGGCAAGGCCTCCCTTCTGGCGCTACGATGTCTTCTCAGACAACTGGCACTTCTCATCTTATCATCTGAGCGAGAGAAACTTGCCGCATTACTGCCGGCAACTAGCGAAGATAGATCCAATCCACATACGGTCCTATCCTTCCGCCATCTACACCGTAGCATTCTTCATGCGGGACCACAGCATCTCTGATATTCGGCCAAGAGCCATAGTCACAAGCGCCGAGACACTGCTTGAACATCAGCGACAGGTCATTGAGGAGCAGTTCGCGTGCAACATCCACGACGAATACGGCTGCAACGAGATGGCAGTTTTCGCCACTCAGTGCGAGCACCGCTCATACCATATCTGTCCTGAATATAGCTGGGTGGAAGTTCGGGGCTCAAGCGACTACAGCCCTGACCAGACTGAAGGCACCTTGACCTGTACCTCGTTTGTGAACTTCACTGTGCCTCTGATTAGATATAGGATGGCTGACGCCATAAGTCTATCAAGTGATCGGTGCGATTGCGGGCGAGAAATGCCGGTGATAAAGCAGATTTGCGGTCGAGAAGATGACATTGTTACTACACCCGATGGTAGAAAGGTCGGTCGGCTAGACCCTGTTTTCAAAGGAACAAACGGGATCAAGGAGGCCCAAATAGTGCAGGAAAGCCCTGATCACATAACTGTCAGGGTTGTCTGGGCGCAACAGGAAACTGGACGGCAGAGAGCGATAATAGCATTTCTTAGGAATCAGCTCCAGCAGAGGCTAGGGGAGGCCGTTCACATAGACTTTGAGGAAACGAGACAGATTGAGAGGACACGCTCGGGCAAGTTTCGGGCGGTGATATCAAAGGTCCCGAATAGGCAAATCGAGCTGATCGACTCGGAATGGTCAAGTTAGCCATCGAAGGAGGCGAACCAACCAAGTTGTTGATGTTCGCGGCGATCGGGACGCCCGACGGAAAGCCGCGATTGCTGAGATTCCCACCTGGCGAGGCACCAGAATACGATCGCAGTGTTAGCACGCATCAGGCGATTAGGAAGTGTAAGTACTTTCCGAAGGGCTGGCAGCTTGACCTTGTGATACTGACACCATTCAACCTATCAACACGACGCGGGCTGAAGAAAAAGCTCGAATCCTTGGCCATGATAGCCCGCATCGGCCGACTCGCCTTCTGGGCCTGCCGCAAGTATGATGTGCTAATCTGTGGGCAGGTAACCATGGTATCTATTTGCCTGGGTCTCTTTCAACGGTTGCTGTTTCTACATCGTCCAGTCCTGATTGTGCGGGAGTTCATGCTCGGAGCATACAAAGCGGGAACGCCGAGCTGGTTCCGCCTAGCGCTTATAAAGTTCATCTTCAAGGAGGTTGCCCTCATCGTATGTTCCTCACACACTGAGGCCGAGCATTACTGCGAGCTGCTTGGTTGGCCATCTTCCCGCGCAGTGTTTCTGCACCTTCCGTCGCTCCGTCCGCACCTTCGCCCCAAATCGACTTCTGAAGCTCCGTTCATTCTGTCTGCTGGCCGCACTGGCAGGGATTATGGGACGTTACTTCAGGCTGTGAAGGGCCTAGAACTCAAGGTCACGTTAGTATGTAGCCCGAAGAATCTTGAGGGCCTCGAGATTCCAGATACCGTTCAAGTTCGATATGATATTTCTAGAACAGAATATGAGTCTCTAGTCGAGTCATGTACTTTTCTGGTCATTCCATTGGTCAAAGCAAACTGCTCAGCAGGTCAGCGGGTAATCGAGGCAGCGATGAGTTGCGGCAAAGCCGTGATCGCGACCAATACTGCAGGAACTGAGGACTATATCATCAATGGCGAGACTGGTATCCTTGTTAAACCGGACGACGTCGGGGCGATGAGAAGCGCTGTCTGGAGCCTTTGGGAAGATACTGAACTACGGGAGCGACTGGGCAAGCTCGGGAGAGAGTATGCCCTGAGGCACTTCTCGGATGAGGCGTATGCCGAAGGTTTTTTGAATCACTTGAAGAAGATATTAAGCGTAAAAAAGGCCTGAGCTCTCACGCGGAAAGCAGACATTATACCGATGAGTAATAAGGACGCTAACGAACCACTTGTGTCGGTAATCGTGCCCATAAGGAATGAGGCGCGGACTATTCGCCGGTGCCTCGAGGCAATTCTTGCTCAGGATTATCCGGCGGAGCGCTATGAGGTGATTGTGGTTGATGGGATGTCGGATGACGGGACGCGGCAGATAGTCCAGCAGTTCTGCAACGCGGACGGGAGGGTGAAGATGCTGGATAATCCCGCGAGAATCGTGCCTCACGCCATGAATATCGGGATTGAGGCGAGTCGAGGCGAGATAGTTGTGCGACTTGATGGCCACGCATTCGCTAGTCCGGATTTCATTATGAGGTCTGTGGAAGCGCTTTTGGCGCACGATTGCGAATGTGCAGGGGGTAGAATAATCTCGATCGGGGTGGACACTTGGTCGAATGCAGCCTCGCTCGCCATGAGCTCAGTTTTCGGTGTGGGCAATTCTCCCTTCAGGTGCTCTGACAAGCCCGGTTACGTCGATACCGTGGCGTTTGGGGCTTACAGAAAGGATGTGTTACAAGCGGTCGGCAAGTTCGACCGGGAATTGGTGCGCTGCCAGGATGATGAATACAATTATCGGTTGAGAAATAAAGGATACAAAATATATTTCGATCCAGCTATCAAGACCGAGTACCTCTGTAGGTCAACTTTCAAGTCCTTGTTCAAACAGTATTTCCAGTATGGCTACTGGAAGGTGAGAGTGCTGCAGAAACACCCAAGAATGATGCAGCCGAGGCAGTTTGTCCCACCGGTGGCGGTATTCATGCTGATAGTGCTGGGCGCCTTCAGTTTCGCCTGGCGAACGCCGGCAATCGTCCTGGGGGTGCTCTCGGTGCTCTATGCCGCGCTCAGCATCAGTTTCTCGATAAGGATAGCCAGCAGCAAAGGCTGGAAGTTCCTGCTAATTCTGCCGATTATCTTTGCCACGCTGCACTTCTCATACGGGTCCGGTTTTTTGTGTGGCCTGGTGCGCTTCGCAGGAGCCTGGAAGCATGAAGAGTGAAAAGGAGCGGATTGAGGCGGTTTACTCCCGCTATGGGGAAGACAGTCGCTATAGACATCGATGGGGCGGCGGGCCGGGCAACGCCATGATTAGCCAGCGGCGCCGGGAACTGCTTATCGGATTGCTTCGCAAGTGTTTCCCGGACTTCGCCAAGGTCCGGGGCCTCGACGTGGGGTGCGGCTCTGGCTGGCATTAGAGCCATCTATGATGCCCCTGACGCCTTCAGTATCAGTCGATTACCTTGAAGTCGTCGAACGCACGGCGGGCCCTGTTCCAGCCCTCGGATTTTGGCTTGTCAGAGAGCAAGTGTTCGGCGGCGGCCTTGCCCATCATCACGGAGTGGTGGAAGTTGTTGTGCGCAAAAAGCCCCTGCCGGCCAAGCGTTATCAGGTTTTCGATTGGGTCAGCCCAGTCCAAGACGGTCTGAAGGTGCTCTTCGTAGCCGAGCGAATAGACGGGATATGCGAACCTCACCCGTCGCGTAAACCAGTAATCCACGTCCTTAAGAGCGATTAGCCCCAGACGCCGCAGCGATTCCTTGACCGTCTGAAAGACCTCCTCGTCGGTGAGTCGCCAGAATCTGTCGGCCACATCGCAGCTGATGTCGGCGCAGAGGAGAGTCTTGCCCGCTGGCGCCATCTCTGGGCTGAAGTTCTTCTGCTCTGAGATGCGATTGAAGAGAATGTCGCCGGAGGGGAAGTAATAAGCATCCTTCTCGCCGACTCTCTCTTTATTCAGGACGACATAAAGCAGCACCAGCGACCTTGTTTTGAGCGACGCGGCGGCCTGATGGGCAGGATTGGAGCGCGGCAGGCAGAGCGACGTGAGCGACTGAAGCGGGATGGTCGAGAATACGAAGTCGGGCTTCAGCGTGTGCTTCTGCTTTTTTGCTATATACTCCAGCTGCCCTATGCGAGCGCCAGAAAGCGCAATCTTCTTTGGCGAGGCGTCGAGGATTATTGAGGCGCCGGCCTTTCGGACCTCATCTGCGAGCGCCTCGCATGTCTGCCCGAATCCAAGTCGGGGGTAGAGGAATGTGTCCGGATTGGCAGTGTTCGCCGTCTTCAGGTTGAGGGCGTTTTTGGCGATCTCGAGCAGACTCTTAGCCCCCACACGGCGCCTCGCCTGTTCTGGCGACATCAGAGCGGGCGAGATGCCAAAGACCTTCGTTGTGTATGGCTTGTAGAAGAGCTCGAACATCGCCCTTCCGAATCGGCTCACAAGGAGCGTTTCTGACGTTTCCTGGTTCTGTGGGGCCGAGGCGGGGAAGAGCTTCTGCTTGCCGAAGCTTGCCAGGAGCCTGGCGCCCTTGAGCCAGCCCACGGCCGAGGCGATCTGAGCGAGGCGCAGGGGATATTCTACCATGTGTCCCGAGAGGCATATCGCGCCTCGTCTGGGCCTGGTTAGGAGATCGCTACCGAGAAGCGACCTTAGCAGCGAGAGAGTCTCGGCATCGCACGCAGGATGTATTCTGTGGCTGCCAAAGTCGAACAGCGTGTCATCACGGCGCAGCGTGGCGGCGATGCCGCCCACGAATTTCTCCTTCTCCAGGAGCGTTATGTCGTTGAAACCGCCCTTGCAGAGATAGTAGGCAGTAGCAAGGCCCGCGGGTCCTGCACCTAAAATGACAACCGATTTGGACAACGTGCCTCTCCTTTGGTTGATATTCTCACTGGGAGCATACTAGAGGTCGCGTGGAGTCAAAAGATATTCCTTCAGGCAAGACCGGGCCTGCCTGGTCGTGCTTCTAGATTGTAGGTGAACTTTTGCACTCAACTAGGCAGCGTTTTAACCTGGTGATATAGGAGGCTCTGATTATCCTAGCACCCGAATTCATTCGGGTGGCTTGAGAAGGCGAGGCGCCTCCTCCTCCCTCCCGGAATGCCTGTGTGAAGGGAAGAGATGAGGAGAGCGCCGGCGTGCCGCAGGCCCCCCGAATGAATTCGGGGGCTAGCATTATAGTAGCCCTTCTGGATCGCCTCGACTGAAGTCGGGCGATGAGTCAATGTTCAACTCACGCGTTCGCAGACCGCGACCTGGGCGGCATTTATGCCGACCCCATGACACAAGCGCAACATTACCTACAATCTTGGGTCAAGCCACCTGCCTGGTCGTGCTTTGAGGTTTTGGGATATGTGCAATAGTATTCTCGGCATGAAACAGAGAAGGTTTCTAGTCATAAAACTTGGCTCGATCGGGGACGTTGTCCACGCGTTGCCAGCGGTTCATCAGCTCCGAACACACTATCCTGATGCAGTGATAGATTGGCTCATAGAGCGGAAATCAGCCCTAGTTCTCGACGGTAACGTGGACATCTCTTCAAGGATTGTTATCGACACGAAGCGCTGGCGTCGCGATCTCTTCTTGCGGCCTTTGAAAGTGTTGTTCGAGATTCGGCGGCTGGTGGACCATCTCAGGAGCGCTAGATATGACGCCGCTATTGATCTTCAAGGCCTTCTCAAGAGCAGTGTGTTGGCGTGGCTGTCCAAATCCCGACTGAGATTCGGCTTTCCGAGTCGTGAGTGCCGGGAGCGATTGAGCGCACGATTCATCAATCGCAAGTGCTGGCACGCCGTTGATGTGCAGCATGTTGTTGAGAAGCTCTGCTCAATCATCTGGTGCGTTGCGGAGGAGCTCGGCGACGTCGAGCCGGTGCCGAAGGCCGACTTTTGCCGTGGGGCACGAGGGGGCATCGTGGTAAGTGACGGCGCTCGGCGTGCGATCCGCGATTTTCTTGGCGAGAAAGGCGTGCGAACAGATGACCTGCTCATTGGTCTTAATCCGTGCGCTGGGTGGGAGACCAAGCGTTGGGGCGGGCTGAATTTCGCGAGGGTCATACGAGCTCTTATGGACACGGACCTCGGCCGCCGAATGCGATTCGTTCTGCTTTATGGGCCTGGGGAGAAGCAGTATGCCGAGGAGATACTGCAAGCGTTAGGGCAAGACGCGGACGACGATGTGTTCTTTGCGCCGCCTGTCGGCATTTCCAGACTTTGCGCACTTCTTGAGGCGTGCGATGTCGTCGTGTCAGGAGATACGGCTGTGCTTCATATCGCCGCCAACCTCGGTCGGCCAACTGTGGCGCTCTTTGGGCCTTCAGACCCCGCGAGAAACGGCCCGTTCGGGAATCCTTCGGCAGTGTTTCAACACGCGATGGCCTGTGGACCTTGTTACAAGCGCAGGTGCAAGAGTATGGCCTGCATCAAGAACATATCGCCGGTGAAGGTGGCGGCAGCCGTTGAGCGGCTGTTGACATGAGATTGGTCTATGACTGAGGGGACATCTCCGAGCTATTCGGGTCGGCGTGATGACATGTGGGGATTTGACGAGGGAATCCGTCAGGAGGGCTACCGGCGAATCGCGGGCGTGGATGAGGTTGGTCGGGGCTGTCTTGCCGGGTCTGTTGTTGCCGCAGCGGTTGTCCTGCCGCACGAGTTCAACGACAGTCGAATACGGGACTCAAAGCAGCTGAGCGCCTCGGCCCGTGAGTTTTTATTTGACGTCATTACCAAAAACGCCGTGAGCTATGGCGTCGGCGTTGTGGGACCGGAGACGATAGACTCGATCAACATCCTGCGGGCGGCGCTGATGGCGATGGCCCAAGCCGTCCAAAATCTGAATGAACCGCCTGACATCGTCCTCGTGGATGGAAATCAAAGGATGCCGGGGGCGGTCCAGCAAGTAACCGTCAAGGGCGGCGACAACAAGAGCCTCTCGATCGCCAGCGCCTCGATCATCGCGAAGGTATATCGGGACCGGCTGATGTGCGAGCTCGAAATGGAATATCCTGGCTACGGTTTTGCGAGCAACAAAGGCTACGGCAGCAGGGCGCATGTGGCCGCCCTGAACAGGTTCGGACCTTGCCCCGTGCATCGCAGGTCCTTCGCGCCGGTTCGTCGTGCGGCGGAGAGCCTGCCGGAGCTTCCGCTGCGGTGACGATAGGCAAGCGCCTATTCTGTCATATCGTAGCCGGATTATTGCTCGAAATGCGGTGGAACATAGGGGCTGTCCAAGAGGTTGGTGTTGAGTCGTAGGGGCGGTGCTTGCCCTGCCTTTCGATTATTGGGGCCCGCAGAATCAGAGAGGCTGGGGAGAGCGATTTCCCCCGGGCTTTCCCCGAGGCTTTACGTTCTTGGCTGCTTGAGCTATGATAATTGATGCCGTTTTGGGGCGGAGCTCGCTGTGTGAGCTCCGATGCGGTGTGAGAATCTGATGCGCATGGATGCGTGTTCCTGATTGAGGGAGTAACAACGATGCCTAAGGCGAGAAGCGGTCGTAGATGGTTGAGCGGGCTGCAAGTAATGGTTGCTATTTTCGTTGTGGCGGTCATTCCGTGTGCCATATTCGGCGCGGACAAGACAGAGGCTAAGGAGAGCGGCGCCAAGGTCCCGCCAAGAATAGAAGTCAGGCTGCCGGTGTTTGCTGGGCAGTGGTATCCAGCAGGAAAGGATGACCTCGCCGAAATGGTTGACGGGTTCATGGAGGCTGCGAAAGGTCTCCCAAAGGTCAAGGGTCGGCTGATTGGGCTCGTCTCGCCCCACGCCGGCTTCGTGTTTTCGGGTCCTGTGGCCGGGTATGGCTACAAGCTCCTTGCCGAGTCAGGCCAGAGGGTGAACACGGTGATAGTCATCGGGCCTTCGCACCGGTCCCCACTCGACGGGGTATCCGTCAACAATGTGCAGGACTACGAGACGCCGCTGGGTATCATAAAGAATGATAGGAAGCTCGCAGATGAGATAATCAAGGCGTCAGGCGGCGAGTTCCGATACGTCCCTCAGGCGCACGCTAGGGAGCATTCGCTCGAGTCGCAGCTGCCTTTCTTGCAGCGTTCGCTGAAGGGAGGCTTCAAGATCGTTCCAATACTGGTCAACCGTACGGCGTATTCTGCGAGGTTGGCCTCGGTCCTGACGAAGGTCATCTCTCAGCAGAAGGACGTCATCATCGTTGCCAGCAGCGATATGTCGCACTACCGTCCGTTCGACGAGGCATGTCAGATGGACCTTATGACGTTCGAGATGCTGAAGAGATTGGATGTGGTGGCGTTGGAGAAGAGGCTCAACAGCGAGGCGACCTGCTTGTGTGGCGGATCGGCGGTTCTGACTCTCGCGCAAGTTGCGAAGAGGCTTGGTGCAGGATCAATGATGGGCCTTAAGTATCTCAATTCGGGAGATACATCTGGACATAAAGGCGCTGTTGTGGGCTACTGTAGCGTTGCAGTTTCAATCCCAACGGGCAAGATCAGGCAAGAGGGTAGGAGCATTAGCATGAATGAACAGCTGAACGATAGCGAGAAGAAACAGCTGCTTGCTATCGCCAGGGAAACCATAAAGGAATACGTGAAGCACCATCGGGCGCTGACGGTCGAGGTTCAATCCGAGAGGCTCAAAATGAGGCGCGGAGCGTTCGTGACGATCAAGCGCCAGGGTTCACTCAGGGGCTGCATAGGTAGGTTTTCGCCGGTCTCGGAGCCGGTTTACAGGATAGTTCAAGAGATGGCGGTTGCGGCATCGACTCAGGACCCGAGGTTTCCGCCGATGAGCGTTTCTGAGACCGGAGACATGCAGATAGAGATCTCAGTTCTTTCGGACTTATCCAAGATTAGTAGCATTGACGAGGTCGAGGTTGGCGTTCACGGGCTTGAGATCGAGCGGGGCTCGTTCAGGGGCGTTCTGCTGCCGCAGGTGGCCACGGAGTATGGCTGGGACAGGACGACGTTTCTGGAGCAGACCTGCCATAAGGCCGGGCTTCCCAGCGATGCCTACAAGAAAGGCGCGACGATTTACGTGTTCACGGCGCAGGTTTTTGGCGACGAGGATTGACGAGCACTTCCGCTCAGAGCCAGGTTCCATAAAGGATAAGAGCGAGGATATCGAACAGTGAGAAGAGTGCTACGCGGGGTAACGACGGTCATATTGGTCGCTCTTTTTGCGGCGGTTGGCGTCGGCGTTGGCTCCAATCTTTCAACACATTTCAGGAATCTTTTCCTATATAACGAGGTGCTGAGCATCGTTCAGCACCGCTACGTGGAGAAGCAGGAGCCCTCGAAGCTGATCTTGGCCTCCATCCAGGGAATGTTGAGAAGCCTTGATCCGCACTCTCACATATTGAACAAGCTGATGAGCGAACAGCTGCGGCAGGACCAGAGGGGGAGCTTTTATGGGGTTGGCATCCAGTTCGACATAATTGGTGGGATATTGACGGTGATTGCGCCGATCGAGGGCACGCCGGCGTCCAGGGTAGGGCTGCTGGCGGGCGACCGCATCGTCAAGATAAATGGCGAGGATGCGCGGGGCATTACAACGATAGATGTGATAAAAAAACTTAAAGGCCCGGAGGGGACGAAGGTCACGATTACCGTGCAGCGAGAGGGCGTCCCGGAACCGCTGGTGTTCACAATCACGCGAGGCAGAATCCCAACATCCAGCGTTCCCTATTACTTCATGCTAGACGAGACAATAGGCTATCTCAGGCTCACGAGATTCGCCGAGACGACAGCGAGCGAGATGAGAAAGGGGATTCACGAGCTTGAGAAACAAGGGATGCAGGAAATGGTCCTCGACCTGCGCTACAACGGTGGCGGCCTTCTTAATCAGGCGATCGCAGTCAGCGACATGTTTCTTGATGCGGGATTGCCCATTGTCTCGACCAAAGGGAGGACCCCTAAGTCTGACCAGCTGGTTTTCGCGAGCAAGGAAGTTAAGCTGCCTCACATGCCTGTTATCATGTTGATCGATGACGGCACTGCTTCGGGAGCGGAGATCGTCGCGGGGGCAGTTCAAGATAACGACAGGGGCCTCATCGTTGGGATAAGGAGTTTTGGTAAGGGGCTGGTTCAAAGCGTTATCCAGCTGCCGCACAACTGGACGCTGGTGTTGACGACGGCGAGGTACTACACTCCTTCTGGCAGGTGCATCCAGAAGCCTTATTCGCAATACGGCAGTGGGTATCTGGCGGAGACGACAGAGGAGGAGAAGGAGAACCACGCCATCTATAGGTCTAGAGCAGGTAGGAAGTTGGGTGGGGGCGGCGGCATTTATCCGGACGTTGTTGTCAAATACACCGAACTTGGCAAGGGCTTTGAGAAGCTACATCGCAAGAACGTATTCACGCTGTTTGGTTTGCACTACGCGGCCACGCACAGAGATTTGGGCATGGATTTCAGCGTTACGGATGAGATGATCTCGGAGTTCCTCGCTTTTGCGGCTAAAAACGGCGTAGAGATCACTAAGGAAGAGCTCGTGGGCGAGAAGGAGCAGTACGTCAAGACCTACATCAGATGGCGCATCGTGCGCTCGCTGTGGGGCAACAAGGAGGCCGCCAAGACGTTCACGGCCATTGACGATCAAGTCCAAAAGGCGATCGAGCTGATGCCTGATGCACGAAAGATGCTCGAGCAGTCCTATCTCCCTTCGCTTAAGCATGGGGGCGAGCCAACGCCGTCGCCAGCGGCTGTGCCCGGCGCCGCCTCGCGGATGCGCTCGCTAGACATGCTGCTCTGAGCGACAGCCACCGCATCCCTCTGAGCCCCGAATGAACATCGCCATAGACGCCAGGAGGATAAGCGACCGCCACGCCGGGATGGGTGTCTATACTTTCAACCTCCTTCGCGCGATGGAGCGGATCGATACCAGAAATCAATACACTATCTTCTGCAATCCGCTGAAGACCAATAGGGTTGATTTCAAGAATCCCAACTTCAACACCTATGTGACCCCGATAACGATTGAGAATCACTTAGTCGGCGACTTCTGGCGCAACTTTTATCTGCCATACCGGCTTAAATTGGCCGAGACCGATGTTTTTCACGATCCTGGCTATTTCCTGCCGGTGGTCTCCGGCAGGTACAAGTCGGTCGTTACGGTGCACGACCTTGTGGTCTATACGTTCCCGCAGACTAACAGCAAGAAATACTTCTGGTACATGAGGCAGATGACCAAGATCGGCGTCGAAAAGGCCGACCTAATCATCGCCTTATCCTTTCACACGAAGGAGGACTTGATCCGCATACTGAAAGTCCCCGAGAGCAAGGTCAGGGTGGTCTATTCCGCTACAAATGAGCACCTCAAGCCCGTGACCGACCCAGCGGAGATCGTCGCGACTAGGGAGAAGTTCGGCATCGAGGGCCCGTATATCCTGTGCGTCAACACCATCGAGCCCAGAAAAAACCTGCCGAGGCTTCTCAGCGCCTATCATCTGTTGAAAACCGAGATGAACCTCGAGCACAAGCTCGTCGTTTGCGGGATGTTCGGCTGGCTTTATGGCGATGTGTTCACCACCATCAGGGAGCTTGGCCTTGAGGACTCGATAATTTTCACAAGCTACGTCAAGGATGAGGACTTACCCAGGCTGTACAGCGGGGCAGAGCTCTTTGTCTTCCCCTCGCTTTACGAAGGCTTCGGCCTACCTGCGCTTGAGGCGATGGCCTGTGGAGCGCCAGTCATCACATCAAGCTCGTCGTCGCTGCCGGAGATAGTGGGCGACGCGGCGATCCTGATCAACCCATACTCGATCGAGGAGCTCGCTGAGGCGATGTACAAGGTTCTGACAGACGAGTCGCTGCGGAGCAAGATGAGAAAGGATGGGCTGTCCCGCGCGTCGCTCTTCTCTTGGGAGAAGACGGCGTCCCAGACCTTGGGCATTTACGAGGAGCTTCACTCGGCCAAGAGGCCGGCGCTGCAAGTCTTTTTTGACGACACCTACCTAGATGCGATTGCCCAGCCGCGACCGGAGGTCTCGATAATTATCGTCAACTGGAATGTCAAACAGCTCCTGCTTGACTGCATCGACTCGATCAAGAGGACCATTGGAAGCCTGCCGCACGAGATAATCGTCGTCGATAACGCCTCGCACGACGGAAGCGTCGAGGCCCTAGGAAAGAGGTATCCCAACGTCAAGATCATCAAAAACCTCCGCAACGAGGGCTTCGCCGCCGCAAATAACCTCGCGGCGAGGCGCGCCATAGGCCGGCATGTTTGCTTTCTCAATCCGGACTCCATCGTGGAGCCGGGCGCGTTCCAGGCCATGATCGATGTCCTTGACGCCGACGACAGGATAGGTCTCGTAGGGCCGAAGCTGTTCAACGAAGACGGCTCTCTCCAGCCCTCAGCAAGGAACTTCCTCACAAACCTGAATCTCATGATGTCCCACCTTCTCTTCAAGCCGATCTTCTCGCAACGTGTGCGCGCCAAGCTCGTCTATGAAGACTGGGCCCACGACGAAACTCGCGAGGTCGATTGGCTCGTAGGCGCTTGCCTAATGCTCAAAAGAACCGCCCTGGAGCGGATCGGCCCGTTCGACGAGGGCTACTTCATGTTTCATGAGGACACTGACCTGTGCTACCGAACCAAGAAAGCCGGCTACAAGGTCTTCTTCGTCCACAACGCATGTATTACCCACTTCGGGGGCAAGTCCTGTGAGCAGAGATGGGGCGATTTCACCGTCCTGAAATACCTCGCCTCCAAACACATTTTCATCAGGAAGCACTACGGGCGCCTCGCCCTTTTTACGCACCGCGTCCTGATCATGGGTCTGGAGTTGCTGAGGCTTGCGGCGGCCCTCCTAAAACACCTCTTCTCGATGGCCAACAAGGATGAGACCAAGCGGGCGGTCAGTTTTTACAAGACCGCCGTTGCGCTCGAGCTCGGTTTCATAGACAGCCTCGATCTCGACAGGTTAGCAGGGGAGGCATCTGGGACCGGCGCCGAACGCTCATCCTGACGCCCTGTATGCGACCTCGCCGAAAATGGCCTTCACCGGGATAATAGCATTGGCCGTTCGGCCGAGCAGTTTTTGGACTGCGACGGCCTGACGGCACCATCTCATCGATCTCGCCTCATCGCCCGGCTTCAGCCGAGGCGATGCTTCTGGGCTACCATTGCCCTAACCCCCATTTTCAAATGGGGGATCCGGGGAGCCCGCCGCCTCTATATGCCCTTTACATAAGGATTCTCGAGAGGAGAAGCGGCTCGACGCCCTCCTCTCTCTTCTCTCCAGATGAGGAATCTCGGAGGGAGGAGGAGGGGCGCCTTCGCATCCTAAGCCCACCCATCTGAAGATGGGTGCTAATATAATAAGAACCGTCCATATCACCGTATTTTAATGCGGTGATTCAGAGAAAGGGGCACGCCGCGTGAACCCGCACTCCCCAAAAAGCCATAGCCTGCATGAACAAGCAGTCCTACGCCATATTGCCCATCCCTGATACAGATTTTGTGGATAATCCGGGTTCAGGAGCTGATCACGTCTCTGCCGCCGGCCATGTCCCCGAGCGCCCAGGCGAGCACGATGCCTGCGAGCACGATGCACTCGGCCGCGCGTTTTTCATCGTAAAGGTTCGCCGGGACGCCTCGGGCGTGGTAAGGACATTTGGCTTTGCCATATTCAGGCGCAAGGTCCAGCGCCGCCTCGCGCACGGCGGGCGATGGCTCGCAGACGGCAAGCAGCAGCTTGAGGCTGTGCGTGTAGGGCATATCTTGACCTCGACGGAGAATGACGGACTTCAGGGCTTTCTCTGCGACCTGATGGGAGAAGAAGGCCGCTGCATAGTATCTCTGCCCCTTTAGGTTGAATTTGGCCGTTATCAGATCCTCCCTGGCCTGCGCCTCCCACCACTCAGGCGGAGTCGGGTGCGACTCTTCCATACTCAATACGAGAATCCTATCAACTCAATCCCTCCTGCAATTTCCTGAACCTCGCTCGCGGCGCCCACCGGCAGAAGTGTCAATAAGACGTGATAACTCCCCGGCGAAAGAGCAAGCTTGCGCTCGACGAAACTCCCCGCGGTCTGGTCGAGGCGTACAGAGGCGCGCTTTTGGCCATCAATCTCGAGCCTAAACTCTGCCTGCTGCCCGGCAGGGAACTTGCTCAGGTTGACTGCGAAAGACTCGATCGGAAAGCGAGGGGCGATCCTAGCTTCAAAAACTGCGACGCCCCTTTTGCTATCGATCTGCCATTTTAGCTCATCTCCAAAAAACACGATGGCGCTCTGAAACCAGATATGCCGCAGAAAGAACTTGCGGTCCTGCCTGTCCTTCTGGAATGTGTGGTCGTTGATGTATGCGATTCGCAGGTTATAGATGCCCGGCTCGAGCCCATCAAAGAACACAAACGTGTCGGTCCAATTGAGAAACGGGACGCGAATGTACTTGGGCGGCAGGTCCCCAAGCGTAACCTCGAGATTCGGAAAGACATACCTGGCAAGCCCCGTCGCTGGATCGATCACAAGCCCCGTTTCAACGTGCGTCTCGAACGTTCCCTCCGCCTTGACGCTCATCTTGATCGCCAGCGTGTCGGAGAGAACCTGGACCGGCGCCTCAAAGAAGCCGTTACGCTCGAGCAACCAGCCGCCGTCGGCCTGCCTGCCGCCGGACTTGGCCATCTCGTCTGGCGCAAGCTCCGTTGTTCTGGTCGCCTGCATCAGCCGTGTGGCACGGTTTGCCTGGACATCGTCGTGGAGACCTCTGGCCAACGAAAGGAGCTGACACAGCGCATCGAATCGCTGCTCGAACGACTGCTCTGCAACTTTGACGAGGAGATTGAACGCCTCGCGAGTTCCGCCCTCCCGCATCAGGCACACGGCGCGCAGGTAGTCCGCCTCGCTCAAGACCGCAGGGTCGGCCGCGTCGTTCGGTAGAATAGACAGCGCGTCCTTAATCTGATTGAGGCCTATGTGTGCCTTGGCGGCGACGAGCTCTGCCCTGGGCGAGACCGCTGACTCTCCTAAAACTGGCCTGAGAATCTGAAGCGCATGACGATACTTCCGCCTGTCCAACTCCGCCTCAGCAAGCATCAGCAGCGCTTCCGGAGGGTATGCTCCAAGATCGAATGGGTCTGAATCTGCCCGAAAAGAATAGAAGTCCGCCGCCTCCGGCCAACTCTTCGCCTTCATAAACGAGCGAAAAACTGTCTCGCCCAAGCTCTTGTAGCGCGGCTGGATGAAGTATGCCTGCCCCATGAAATCAACTCCTTCTTGCAGCGAAAACAGGCCATACAGCCGCCCGAAGTTGGCGTAGAGAACGGCCTCGAGCCCATCCGCATCGAATATCTGCACGCGGTCAACGTAGATGTCGGCCACCTTGTCAGGGTTGATCTTCTTCATATCCACGCCGGGTATCGTTATCCCAAGCCGCATCCGATAGTGCCCGCCGGCGACGCTGATTCGGTTGTAGTACTTCTGCATCAGCTCAACATCGACAGGCTCATCGATGACACGGACCGTCTCAGAATCGCCCTCAAGTTGAAGCCAAAGGTGTGGCACTGTCGTCCAGATAGGGTTGCGCATCATCGCCTCAACAATAATAAGCTTCTCGCCGGGCGCAAGCTGCACGTCGCGCTCGAGCGGATAGCCGGGCGTCATTCGCCGGCCGCCCTTAATGAACGCTCTCGAAGGTGGGTCATAGATCGAAAGCGGCTCGTCCTCCATCTCATACGTACATTTGGGGATGCTAATATCACAGAGCGTCCCAGCCACGAGCACGAACGCAACGGCCGCTATTCCCACTGCGCCAGCGTGAAGGTATCTGCCGGTCTTGAAGATGCCCTCGCCCTTCGACCCGCGCTTGCCGACCCTCGCAATTGCCACAAGCAGAAGTGCAAATGCGAGCATCTCAAACAGCACCTTGACTGGCGTCATGATGTCGCTTCGGAAGAATGACGGCAGAAACCGCGACAGATCGATGTAGGTGTTCATGTGCAAAAGACAGAAGGCTCGGTTTGCTCCGTTGGCCTGATCGTATCGGAACACGGGGGAGAGAAGGTGCCAGAATGCAACCATGGCCGAGACCGTTCCCGCGAAGCTGAGGGCCGCCGCCTGCCTGAACGTCGCAATACGAGCAAGCCCCAAGCCAAGCAGTGCGCCAAAAAACGGCAAGACCACTATCAGGAAACGACAAGGCGGGCACCATGACGCGTTCCACCAGGGCATCGAACCAACGACCAGATAGTACGGCCCGATGACCAAGAGCATTCTCGCCAACATGCCTCGGTTATTCCTGTTCAGCGAGACCGCACCCGCAATCGACAGAACATAGAGAGGTGCGAGCACGAGCAGTCCGAACTGCTGGTCCAGCATCTGGCCCAAAAGCCCGCTTGCTGGCGCAAGGTCCCCAACACCCATCCGCAGAAACTCGTCAAGGCGCGATGTGAGAAGGCGTAGCGTAACGATTCGGTCGCGCAGCATGTAGCCCAACGCGATGAGCACTGCGAGCCCTCCCGAAGCATAGAGCCAAGTCGCCTTTCTCCTCGTCATTCTCCACATCGCTACCAGAAGAATGGGAGCGATGAGAAGCGACAGCCTTAACTTGAGCATGAACAGAGCCACACAGAGCGCAAGCAGGATGAGCATCTCACGCCGCTTGCCCGGGCCGATCCGGGAAAGCCGTCTGAAGGCATAGATGGCCACCAGAGCACTGGCGGTGGCGGGGAATACCTGGTTCGCATAATTGAGCATGGGCACCGAGAAGCCGAAGATGAGCGCACCGAGCAGGGCATGTCTTCTGCCTGCGCCGAGCTCCTGCGAAAGCAAAAAGACGTTTGCGATTAACAAGGCGGCGAGAAGATTGATGAGGGCCACCGCGCCTCGGAACCCGAACAGGCGATAGGGAAGCGCTATCAGGAGCGGAAAGCCGACATTGTAGTTCTGGACTTCATACTCCTTACCCTTGATCTTGATGCTGCGGAACTGCGGCTGAAGCGTGTATGGATAGTAAGCAAGGTACTCCTTGTTCTTGAAGTTGTTGGTGCGGTCGAAGTCAAGATCGTATGCGAGGCTGTGCGCTGTCAGAAGGTAATATGGTTCGTCACCGTCCGGCGGGTGCTGATCGTAGGTCCAAAGCCCGAACCAGAAGTAGCACGATGCAGACACAACCACCAGGGCTATGACGAGCCTGCGCTTGGACAGCTCTTCTACGTTGCGGAAGAGCGTTACTAGCAGCGTCACCGAGACCGCGATTATCAGCCCAAGAAGAACGGTCCCTTCGATCGCCTCGAAATATCGCGATTCGGCCGTTACAAGCGGTGATGCGAAGATGAGAAAGGCAACAGCCCCGAACGCGCAGACGAGCTTTGCGGCCGAGTTAACTCTCTTGCGAACGCCGAGCTTTGGCAGTAAAAGCAGCAGTACCACGGCTTGAACGAGCACGATCGGCGTGTATTCGGACACTATCTCCGTCCTCGGGATGTCCAGCGCGAGCCAATAGCCCGTCAACCACAGGCGAGATGCGATAGCGAGGCAGAGTGTGCAGGCGAGGTAGATGAGGGTGCTCATTGATCGAGAAACAGTATTTTTCTTAGATAAATGCGGAGTAGGCCCTGCTTGGGATCGTCGAGCGAGAAGAAGACCTCAACCAGATTCGGTTTAATGCGTTTGCCAAAACTGAATGTGGCGGAGCAGTTGCGCCCCATGTACGCCTGCCCGTGAGCCAGAAACTCCACGGAGCATTCCCCCTCGTGCGATCTTGTGTGCCTTATGTGCGTGCGAGTGTTAGGGATCTCGTAGCATTTCTCGCAGGCGTCCACGCCGGCTCGCAGGGGGAAATCGTAGCGCCGACCCGTTGTATCCGTCACCCTCAGGTGAGCAATCTTTGTGTCCTGCAATATCCCGCCAGAATGCACCAGAGCGGTCTTGACCCGAACCCTTCTCGCGAACGTTCCGGCCTTGACAGGCTCGCTTAAAGTGTAGTGCTCTCTCGTGAGATAGACGTCCGGCCCAAATTTGATCGCGGCCCTGATGTGCTCTCTCTGGCCCGAAATGGCGACGATTGTCAGGACCACCCCAAGCGACAGAACCGTCCCAAACAGCGCGGCCGGCCACCGCCCAGAACCAGAATCGCTCGTCCGTGCCATGAAATAGACCGTCGCCAACGTTTTCAAGACCGCGATGGTGGTGAATATCCGAATCATCGACAGCTCGTCAACCAGGTCCAGACCGCAAAGGCTCCCAGCGGCCACCGGCAAGAAGGCGTAGAACAAGAGATCGAAAAACGCCGCTCGCTCCCACGTGCCGTTGCCTCGTCTCTTCCACACCAACATCACGGCCGTTGTCAGCAGAAACCAGGCCGGAAGGGCAAACGCAAGTGCCACGGCAACTGAGCGGTCCACAGGCGCGTACTGCGCCTTCCTCAGAGCTACAACTCCGCCGAAGATACCGCTGAGAACGCAGATCGCTAAGCAGAGAAGGAAGTACTTCAGCCTTCCGCCTTCATCCTTCATCCTTCCGCCTTCATCCTTCCGCAAGGTGCTCAACGACGTAGTCCCAGGTGATCTTGCTCGCGGTCTCGTATCCCGCCTCGCCCATCTTTCTTGCACGCTTCGGGTGAGCCACCAGAAGATCGATCTTCTCGGCGAGCGCATCGGGCCCTGTAGAAGCCACGTATCCAGTAACCCCGTCCTCAACGAACTCCAGCACTGCCCCGGAACTCTCGGTCGTGATTACCGGCTTCTTCGAGAGGAAAGCCTCGAGTGTGATGAACCCCAAATCCTCATCCTTCGGGGCGAACACCACGCCCACGCATCTCGCATAGAGATCGAGCAGCGTCTTGTCATCCACCCAGCCCGCAAAATCGACCCGCTCGCCGAGCCCGAGCTTCTTAGCCTGCTTCTTAAGCGCGCGCTCCTGCGGCCCGCTGCCCACGATCACGCACCTGGTTTTGACCTTGCACTTGGCGAGCGCAGCCAGCACGAGGTCCAGTCGCTTGTTAAGCTCCAACCTCCCCGGACAAAAGATGAACGGCTCAAAAGCCTCACATCGGAATACGTTGCCCAGCCTCGGAGGCGGATATAGAACCTTGCTCTCGAGGCCGTTGTATCGCCTCAGCCGCTCACTCACTCGCTTAGAGATGGTGAAGATGGACTTGGCCTCGGCCAGAGCCCGATTATCAATCGAGATAATGGCGTCTCTTATCCCGAGGTCTTCCTCGCTGCTTTTAAGCTGGCTATATCGAGAGCCCCAGAGCTCGTAAACCTCCCTGTGCTGATGCATAAGATAAACCACCTTTTGGGGATGCCGTGCGACGTAGGACGGGAACTTGGTGGCGATGAAGATGTCGTAGGGCGAAAGGTAGCTCTTGGTGAGGTCGAGCAGACGCCAGGCCAGGCAGTCCCTTATCAGCTGCTTGGCGGGCGAGAAATTGAATGGAATCTCGATCCTGGAAACATTGTGTCCTTTCCCAGCAAGCGCCGACTGAAGCGACGACACCAATACCTCTGCGCCGCCCTGCACTGAGTGAACGATCGGAAAGCCAATTGCGATTGTTTTTTTCTGTCTAGCCATGCCTCCAAGCGTAACAGGCACTGGCTATTGCTTTCAAGGAGCGGTAGAGGAATCCACGAAGGAGGGATCTCTGGGTGTAGGGTGGGCTTTCCAGCCTGCCGAAAAGAGGGGGCATCCACGAAGTTCACGAAAACACACGAAGAAGGAGCTTGGCGATCCAGCAAAGTCTCACCGCCCGGCGCACGGGACCATGCCGGGCAGCACTATCGCCCGGCTTCAGCCGAGGCGATATAGAAGGCTATCATTGTCCTAGCCCCCATCTTCAGATGGGGGAATTGTGGCCGACACCTCCCCTATATCCCGTTCAGCTGTGGGATTCGGGGGAGCGCGAATCACTCCCCCTCCTCATAATCCTCATAAGGACAGGCGAAGGGTCTTCTTGGGCTTGCGCCCTTCTTGACCCTTCGCCAGGTGACGCAAGTAGCAAAGTGGGCAAGTGATCAATTAGACGACCTGGCCACGCGGAAACCGTAGCCATAGTACCCGTACCCCGGTTCGGGCCAGTCGCGGCCAGCCGAACGGCAGCTCCAGGTGAGGCCGTACCAGCCGCCGCCGCGTAGGACCCGGACGGCGCCACTACTGGCGCCCGTCGGATCACTATCCGGATCCGGCCGCGTCCCATAATAACGTGATGAATACCAGTCCCAACACCACTCCCATACGTTCCCGTGCATGTCATACAGACCCCAAGCGTTCCGCTCCTTCTCGCCTACAGGATGTGTCGTTTGACCCGAATTGTTAAAATACCAACCTGCACGGCGGAGATCGGGATCAGAATCCCCTGTGTAGAACCGCGTCGTCGTCCCAGCGCGGCAAGCGTACTCCCATTCGGCCTCCGTCGGCAACCGGTAGCCGTTTGCGCCGAAGTTGCACGTCACTTCAGCTGAAGTGATGTGATCCCCGTCGTAACCTATGTTTGAAATCGTATAGCACTTCGTATAGCCGTCAGCCTCGGACAACTCGTTGCAGAACGATACGCAGTCAAACCAGGTAACTCGCTCAACCGGATGGTCATCGCCGCTGAAGTAAGAGTCGTTCCAGCCCATCACGTCCTCAAACTGCTTCTGCGTTACCTCCGTCTCCGACATCTGAAACGCCGAGATATTCACCGTCCGCTGCGGCCCCTCGTCCGGATCTCGTCTCAACTCGTCGTCCGGAGAGCCCATCAGAAACGACCCGGCGGCAATAGGCACCATCGTAACGTCCGTCGAAGGGCCGCCTGAACTGTAGCTGAAAGGCGCAAGGCTAAAATTGCTGGCCCAGCCCCAAGTCCCAGGGTCTAAGCAGAGCGAGGCGAAGTAGTATTCCCCACCTTGGCTAATCGGCGGCGCAGGCAGCACTGAAGGAACCTCGAAGCGGAAGTGTGCTGTCATGTCGAACTGGCCAGGCATCCTTACCTCCGCGTTCCAGGGCACTATTGTCTGGACCCAGCCGGACGGCCCCATGGTGTATATGCTCCCGTCAGGCATCAGCAAGCCGATGCATAAGTCAAGCGTCGTAGAGCCGTCTGGGTTCTCTACACCTAACGTGACCTCGATCGTGTCGCCGGACTGATATGTGTCGGCGTCGGTGTAGATAGTTACCGTTGGCTCAGCCAGCGCTATCGTCCACAGCGCCAGAACCAGTGCAGAGCCTAGAAGGACAACCGCTGCTCTCATCTTTCTGCCTCCTTTCAGGGAAGTTGATGTTACAAGCGCCCGCCCACAATGAGCAGGACGCAGTTACTGATGCAAAACACCAAGATTGAAAATATACTTCGTTGCAGTAGAAACAACAAGGTAAAATGCGAGATCTAGGCGTGGGCTGGCGTGAAGATGCAGTCGGAGAACTTCACGACGAGATCGTGGAAAGCTGGCCTGAAAGCAGTCATCGGCCCCGGCTGATATCTGGGGCACACGGCATTTGACAGTAGGACCACGGCAAGCTCGCGCAGAGGGTCAATCCAAAGGCTGCAACCGGTAAACGCGGTGTGGCCAAATGCGCTCTTGGACATCACGCGGCCGCCGCTTGTACCGTTGCCCTTGATCAGCTGCCAGCCCAGCCCTCGGCGCTCACCACCCACCTCTTTTTGCGGGGTTATGGTCAGCCTGATGCTCTCGGGCGAGAGAATCGCTTTTTTCTCGCGACTGCTAACACCCGGGAGAAACTGCTCGGCCATCTTCACGATGTCCGAGGCGCAGCTGAAAAGGCCAGCATTGCCGCTTACGCCACCGAGGAAGTGCGCGTTAGAATCGTGCACCTCACCTCTTATGAGTCCATCGCGCCTCATCGAGTTGAGCCGCTTCTCGGCTTGACTCAGCCGAGGCATCAGCCAGCTGTCCTGAGACGCCACGGTCGAGAACTCCTCAACAAACCGAGCGGCCTTAGCCTGTTCGAACACGTTTCCGTGCTCAGTCGGAGCGATCCGGCTGAAAAAGTCACGCGGAGGATGAAAGAAAGTCTGGCGCAGGCCAAGCGGCTCAAATATGTGCTCGCGTGCAAACTCCGCGAGGTTCTGGCTAGAGACTAGTTCAACTATTCCGCCCAGAAGTATAAAACCGAGGCAGCTGTACTTGATCTCCTCCCCGGGGCTATACTGGAGAGGAAGGTGGCTGATGAACTCGATCGCGGTCTTCTTGTCGTCAGCAAAAACATAAAGAGGCGCCCACGCCGGCAGGCCGGACGAATGCGTAAGGAGGTCTTTGATTGTAACGGAGAGCTTCTCTGTGCCGCGGAAGCTTTCGATGTAATCGGCCACTGGGTCATCGATCGAGAGCTCGCCAGCCTCTTGAAGGAGCATTATTGAAGGTGTGGTAACTAGTACCTTAGTGAGAGAAGCAACGTCGAAGATGATGTCCTCGTCCATCGGAGTGTCTTCTGAACCAGTATCCAGAAAACCTTTGGCGCTATGAAGTATCCAATCACCCTCGCGTTTGACGAAGAAAACGACCCCCCCAAAGACGCGCTGATCGATTGCCGAATCAACAAACTCATGCAGCTGAGCAAAATAGTGAAGCGCTCTGCTCTGCATCATCTCGATCCCCGATCCGATTGATCAAGCTACCTACTCATCTTAATCCTTTGGTCTCTATCGTAAAAAGTCAAGTACTTTTTTAGCATTCAAATAAACAATAACGGCCCGGCTATAGTGGTGAACGCCCATATCTCTAATCTTTCGAGCGTTATTTTCATAGAGCTCGATTTCAGTTTCCTAACAGTGTAAGAAACAATCAGCACAACCGCAAAAAAACAAAAAGAACACCGAGCGAAAAACTCGCACTTCTGTATTAGTGTTGATCTATGCATAGGAAAAACCGTGAATGGGTAGGTATCTGTAGGACTGCTCCATACGCTGCTGGAGCGCCGTGATTTCGCACTCAGGACTTAAATCATGACAACTGTTGCGTTCTTCACACTTGGCTGCAAGTTGAACCAATTTGAGAGCGCTGCAATGGCGGCGCAGCTGGAGAAGGCGGGCCTTGAGATAATCGATTTTAGCCGGCCATCGGACGTCTATATCATCAATACTTGCACGGTTACAGCCAAGACCGACCGCAGGAGCCGAGCAGCCATCAGGCGCGCCCAACGACTCAACCCGGACGCCCTGATTGTGGTCGCAGGCTGCTACAGCCAAGTGGCGCCCCAGGAGATCGCCTCGATTCCAGGGGTTGACGTTGCGATAGGCAACAAAGAGAAGACGCGCATCGTCTCCCTGCTTCGGCGCCTCCTACGCGACCGCGCTGTGGAGGCGCCTGTCTGGCAGCCGGTCGAGTCGGCACCGACTGACCAATACCCGATGATCGAGCGGTTCTTCAATTATTCTCGCGCCTTTGTGAAGATTCAGGAGGGCTGCGATTCGCAATGCGCGTACTGCATTATCCCAACGGCGAGAGGCCCGAACCGCAGCATGTCGCCTGACTGGGTAATAGATCAGATACAAACATTGGTGGACAGAGGTTATCAGGAAGTCGTTCTCTGTGGAACGCACCTGGGCACTTATGGCGTCGATCTTGTGGCTGGGCCTACCCTGGTAACCTTGCTCAGCCGCATACTTGAGAGCACAAACGTCCGCCGCATCCGCCTGAGCTCGATCGAGCCGATGGAGTTCGATGAGCAGCTGAAGGAGGCGATAGTCTCGTCCAACAGAATCTGTCGGCATCTCCACATTCCGCTTCAGAGCGGCTCGGACGTCGTTCTAAGAGCCATGAACCGGCGCTATTTGACGGCCGATTACAGAGAACTGGTCAACTGGTTCAAGACCAGGTGCCCCCAAATGTGTATCGGTGCGGACTTAGTTGTCGGCTTCCCGGCCGAGGACGAGGCCAGCTTCCGTGAGACAATGCAGTTCATACAAGACATCGACCTATCGTATTTGCACGTCTTCTCCTACTCGGTTCGGCCGGGCACACCTGCCGCCAAACGCTACTCCCAAAGCCAGCTGATCCTCTCGGAAGAGGTCAAGAGGCGCAGCAGGTTGCTTCGGCGTCTAAGTCGCACAAAAAGGCTCAACTTCGCCCAAACGTTGGTTGGAAACACACTGAACGTGCTTGTGCTCAAAAAAACCGACGACAGGTCTGGCAAGCGCGTGGCGCTCTCGGACAACTACCTCAACGTGTCAGTCGATGCGGACGATGCCTCGACGGGGCAGATTCTCCCCGCAAGGATTCTCTCTGTGACGGAATCCGCAATTGTGGGAAGACTGCTCAATCGCTGAGCGCCTCACTCATGCGTCGAGCCAGGTCTGCACAGTTCCCCGGCGGATCGGGCCGATTAAGACCAATGCAAGAATTTCGGCCAACTTGACATCATGCACGGGCGGGTCTAGCATTTGAACTGTTGAGTTATTTCAAACTCTCTGCGCCTGTAGCCCAATGGATAGAGCACTGGCTTCCGGAGCCAGGGGTTGGAGGTTCGAATCCTCTCAGGCGCGCTTCTGTTTAGCAGGCCGCCTGGCGACTGAACGAGGCTGTCCAGAACGGGGTAAATACGGCTCTGACCACGAGTCGCGGGATTAGCCGGGATATGTCGAAAGATGCGATTTCCCGGAGGCTCAGGATAGTCTCCGACCTTCGAAGCCTCTGCCTCAATCTCGGCCGTGCGAAGAAGCTCAAACTCGAAAGGGCCGAATCCCAACGATCGGACCCACCGGAGCAATCCGCGGACGCAGGGGGCCGGTGATCTTCGTTTACTCAAACAGATCTCGCGGGAGGCCGGATTGTCGTATCATGGACATCAACGTTTCCATCCTCATACTGCTCAAGTGTCCTTCTCTTCATCTACATCCTCGCCCTGCGGTTCCTTCTTTCCGAACTTCTCACCGCCAGAGTAGAGGCTCGTCGGCTCTCCTGGCTTGAAGGCTGGGAATTGTTCTGTGCCTTCTGCGCATGCTCGCGGGCCCCACCGCGCCAGACCGGGCAGTTGCGGTGGATGGCTACGATTACTACGACGTCAGCTGCCCTCGGAACCCTACGCAAGACGGTTATGCAACCGGTGCGCTCAGCCCGCAAATCACGCCTCAGGGCCTGCCCAAACCACCAGAAGTCGCCATCGCGACTCTGCTATACCCCAACATCCTGTCACTCTCAGAAAAACCACCACCGGTTGAAGCACGAAACCACTAAACAACCCACTCCTGCGGAACTGCTGAGCCAAGCTCCCAATAATCAGATTGATCGTTTCTGAAGTTGAGCTCTGAAGCTGGCCGCCACATAGGCACGGGAGTTCATATCGAAAGCCGAGTTGTTGCTTCTTTCACCTAATGGGTGCGAACGAGGGGTGCAGGCTGTAATCCCCGACAGGGGATACCGTGGGTAGCCGTGCGTGCAACGCAACGGGGAGGGGGATTGTGGCGGTATTCGCACCGTCAGGCTACGCCTGCGGCTACCCATGGTCTGCCCTTCGGGCAAGAGCTTCTGCCC